>DAHZZC010000390.1 GCA_027435495.1 Planctomycetales bacterium | reverse complement strand
AAGAGGTTGATGGTGCTCTTGATGAAGTGGACGGAGCCGTCGGCGAAGGCGAAATTCACACCGCCCGGGTGGAGGCTCCGGAACGAAATCTGCCCCCATTTGGTGCAAGCAAAGAGCGGTGAGTTGGGGTTCGACGAGAGGTTGGCGAGGTCGGGATGGAAGCTGGCCGGCGAGTTGAACACGCAATTGTTGATCATGTTCCCGGTGAGGTCGGGCGGTGAGTTGGGTAGCGCGATGCTGGGGACAACGCCTGTAATTCGATAGTCGTTCGTCCAGTAGGTACTACCCCCCGACCAGGGAGGGCCGCTCCAGAAGCCGGCCACATAATTGAAGTAGAAGTTCGAGCCGCCCGGCTCGTTGATGAACCGTGAGTTCTCGCCGAAGAGCAGGGTGTTGCTCAGGCCGTCGGTGACGCTCGCCTCTTTCTGGGCGTAGTAGGGGCCGAACATCCCATCGCCAGGCCCGAGGTTACAACTGTTGGCATACTGGCCCTTCGGGTCGGGGACGGTCGCCACGGTCGCCCAGTTGTAGATGAGTTGCTCCTGGAGCCCTTCCGAGGCGGCATACGAGGCCTGCGCCACGGGGAAATCCCCCGACGGGTCGGGCACGTTCGGCGTGTCGGACGGGCAAACATAGCTGTTCAGCTTCGTGAATGAGCCCGTGTTGTTGGCGTAACTATTGTAAACGCGCGTGATGTTCCAGGCGTTGTAGGCCGCTCCGCCTTCCATGTAGGGAAGCATGTACACAAAGGCCGTGTGCCCGATCGGATTGTTCTGCTGGCAGGACGTCAGGCCGAGGTAGGTGTTGGGCAGTGCGGGGCCCATCCAGCCGATTGGAAACGCGCCGTTCGCGGAGTTGTAGTTGTGGGCGGCCAGGCCCATCTGCTTGAGGTTATTGGTGCACTGGGCGCGTCGGGCGGCCTCGCGAGCCGCCTGCACCGCCGGCAGCAACAGCGCGATCAGCACGGCGATGATCGCAATCACGACCAGCAGCTCAATCAGCGTGAAACCGCGGTTGGCACCGCTCCGACTGACGCACATGGCAAGTTGCTCCTTCCGCCAAAAGGCCGATCGAAAAACGATCCTGATTCGAGGGGAATGATCCCTCGTGGCTTCCCGAAGTTCGATCGGCCCCGAGGCGAATCCCGGTCAACCGGGACCGAGACCCATCTCGGCCGCCGCGCGAGATGAAACACGCGTGCTCCCTCAACTCAATCCTAGCTCTCTTTCCACGACCCACCGAGGAGAAGGACGCAGTGGGACCAGGCTTGTGACGTCAAGGAACGACTCCGGCACCCGGATTCTCGCTGAAAAAAAGGAGTTCAGATGCAACTCCTCGGACGTTCATCGGCGCCTCGGCAGGGTCGGGCGAAAGAGACCGTGAGTCCATCCATTTCCGCAGTGTAGTTGAGATGATCTGGGAGTCAACCCTCTGGATGGGAACTGGAGGGAAATTGGGCGGTCACTGGTTGATGGTGCATGGATTTTGGGGGAATGCAGGAACTGGAGGCGGGCAGACGGGACGGGCATGAGGATTGCCCGGCTGGCAGGAATAATCAGGGGCCGTCGCGCCTGGCGATCTGGTCCCCGGTCCGATCGACCCAACTGGAAGCGAGGTCACAGGATGCTCGATCGCCCAAGACTTTCCATCGCGATGACCTGGATGGCATCGGCCGCGATGCTGGCGCCTCTCGCTAAGGCGCAGCAGGCTGTCCCAGCGCAGGATGTCCCGGTGCAGGCACCGTCGCCGATGGACCGGGCGCCGATATTAACGGGCCCGGGACTGATCACGGTTGCGGCTGGTGGGACGCTGACGACCTGGTACACGGTCTCTGACGACCGGACGCCTCCGGCGGCGCTGGAGCTGACGGTCTCGGTTCCGGACCGTGCGCTCTTGCCGGAGGGGAGTGTTCAGTTGGAGGGTGAGGGCTCGCGCCGGGCCCTGACAATCGCCCCGCCGCCCGGTCACGCCGGCAGCGCCTCGCTTTCAATGACACTCGTCGATGGCGCGGGGTTGTCGGTGCGAGGGTCGGTGGTGGTGACGGTGGTCGAGGCGGTGGAATCGCGACCGATCCCGATCCCGCCGGCGCCCCCGATCATCCCGCCGACCGGGACGAGAGCCGGGACCACGACGTCGGCGATGGCCTGGCCGAGTGCGCCGTTCGCAGCGGTTTCGTCCTGCGGCGGACACGGCGCGATGGCTTCAGGGCCGTCGACGGGGTGGTCGTCACCGGCTTCCGGCTCGTGGTCCGGGGCGAGTGGGCCGGTGGTCACTCGGTACGAGTTGGTCCGCGGCCGGACGGCGGTCGACGGGCCGGCGCTCTTCGACGCGGCCTATCAACATTACTGGGCGGGGAGTTACGCGCAGGCGGAGGAGGCCGCGGCGGCCTCGGCGTATCTCTGGGACGACCCGAGGGCCTGGGAATACCTGGCGATGTCGGCGGCGGCGCGAGGTGACGAGGCGACGGCCGCTCCGGCGGCGCGCTACGCGGCGGCGAAGGTTCTGTCGGAGCCGACCTTTGAGAACGACCTGGCGCGCTCACTGACGCGATTGCAGGGCCCCGAGCGCCGACGGATCGAGGCGCTTCAGACGGGGATCGTTGACCGAACCGCGGCGCTGGAGGTGCTGGCGGCGCGCCCGGATGTGCTCCACGGGATGGTCCCATCGCCGGCCCCCGCACCGGCCCGCTAAGGACGACTCCCCTCTCGGCGACGATCCGAGGTCGCTCCACTTCGGATCATCGCCAGCCGATCGGCCCGCGTCGTTTCTGGGAGTTCCGTCAACTCGAGCCTGTAGACCGGGAGAACGGGTCGCAAGGGCCGATTTCGCCCTGGGCGCGGGCGACCCCTCGACGGTCCCCGCGCCTTCTGCTAAAGCTGGGATAAGCGGTTTCCCCGATTCGTCCGGACCGAAGAGCGAGGGTTTTTGTATGGGCGCTGCGATCCATTATCCCCACTTAACGATCGACGAAGACGGCACGGCTCGCATCGAGCAAACGCGGTACAAGGTCATCCATCTGGCTGGCGAGCACCATCATTATGGATGGTCAGCCGAGGAGATCCTCCGCCAGCATCCCGACCTCCGCCCCGCGCAGGTTCACGCGGCACTCACCTACTTTTACGACCATCGGGATCAAATGGTGGAGCAGATGCAGGCGGAAGCCGAGACTGCCGAGGCGGCGCGCGCCGGCCAGCGACTCACTCGCTCCGAACTCATCGGGCGGCGAGTCGCCGGGGATCGGTGACCATGCCTTTGCAGTTTTATATGGATGTGCATATCCCCCTGGCTGTCACCGAGCGTCTGCGCCGCCTGGGAGTGGACGTCTTGACGAGCCAGGAGGATGGGACGGCGGAGATGAACGACGACCTTCTCCTCGACCGGGCGACGGCCCTCGACCGGCTTCTCTTTACCCAGGACCAGGACTTCCTCCAGATCGCATCGGAGCGACAGGAAGCGGGCCTCTCGTTCGTCGGCATCCTTTTCGCGCATCAGCGTGGAGCCAGCCTGGGGCAGCTTGTGGAGGATCTTGAACTCATCGCCGCCTGCGGCAAGCGAGAGGAATTCAGCAACCTGATTGTCTATTTGCCACTTTAGAAAGCCATCCGCCGATCCGTCCCGCCTGAGGACCGCGTCGAGCATCCAGCATCCGCGATTCTTCATTCGGAACGGTCTATCCGCGGTTCGCTCACGGCTGCCTCGGGTTTTTGAGCGAGGCGAGGAACTCGACGAGGTCGCGCAACTCGCCCCTTGTCAGCTTGGGAGCCAGGTCGGTCGGCATCGCCGAGAGGCCGCGCTTCCGGTCCTCGATCTGATCCTTGGCGATGTCCAGCCGCTTTCCCTCGGCGGTCATCAGGTGGACAGATTTGGCGTCCTCGCCGCGGAGAACACCCGTGAGCACCTGGCCGTCGATCGTCGCCACGACGACCGATTCAAATCCCTCGGCGATTTGTTTGTTGGGATTCACGATCGATTCGAGGATGTAGGCGCGATCATGACGGGCCCCGAGGCCGGTGAGGTCGGGGCCGACCTCGCCGCCGGGGATCTCTCCTCGCCAGGTTCGGGCCCGGTGGCATCGGTTGCACTCGACGGCCGCCTTGCCGACGAAGATCTCGCGACCGCGCCGGGCATTCCCGCCGGCCATCGTCTCTCGATAGGCGGCGACCGGGTCATTCTTCGGCCGGGATTCCTCATACGCATGGAGCCGGTCGCGGACTTCGGCCTCGGGCCGGCGCGCGGCGGCCTCGATCACGTCGAGCTGAAGCTCCGGCGCGATGGAGCCGGCGGAGAGCCGATCGAGCAGGTTCAAAATCGCCGATCGCGCCGCGTCGCCCCGAAGCGATCCCAGGGCCGCGATCGCGCCCTGGCGGTCGGACGTCGTCCCGCGCTCGATGCGTTCGGTGACCATCGGGATGGCGGCGGCCGGGTCGACCTCGGCCAGAACCCGGAGCGCCTCGGCCCGGGTGCGTTCGCCGGGCATCGCCGCGGCCCTTCGAGCGGCATCGGCTCTGCGGGGATCCTTCAGGTCCTCGAGCGCCTTGAGCGCGGCGGCGCGGGTGGCGTCATTACGATGGGCCTCGCCGACGAGCTTCGCCAGAATCTCACCGGACTCCTTCGCGCCGAGGCTCGCGGCGGCCTGGATCGCGGCCGTTCGGACGTCGTCGGGGGCCTCGGCGAGAATCGCGGTGAGCCTCGGACGGAGCGCCTCGGCGGCGGGCCCGGCCGGTCGATTACCGATCGGACGCCAGAGGCCCAGTACCGCGTCACGGCCAGGAGGGCTCGCCCAGTGCGCCAGCATCTCCAGCGCCAGGCGACGGGCCGACGCCGGCACGTCGGAACGTCTGGCGACCTCGGCCAGTGCCTTCGCATCGCGGGGCTCGCCTTGCCTCTGGTGGGCGTCGAGCACCCGTCGGATCAGAGGCAAGGGGCTTGAGCCCGAGCTCGGCAGGTCGGCCAGCGCGGGGAGTCCGGCATCGATCGGGGTGTCGTGGATCGCTCGCGCTGCTTCCAGGACGATCCGAGGATCCGAGTCCTTCAGGAACCCGGCAATTTGCGGGTCGCCGAGTCGCCGCATCGCGAGCAGCACGCCCATCCGCGCCGAGGGCGAGGCCGATCCAGCGAGGCGCTGCAAGGTCGTCGGGTCTTTCAACGACGATCCGACCAGCCCCATCACTCCGGCGTGGCGGAGGGTCGGGTCGCGATCGGCGTTCTCCACCAGCATCGCGAGCAGCGGCGAAACCGCATCCGCCCGGCCAAACTTCCCGATCGCGATCGCCGCCATCGACCGGACCCGAGGACTCTCGTCCTTCAGCCGGCCGATCAGACCGTCGAACGCCCGTGGGTCGTGCAGGTCGCCCAGAACCCGGGCGGCCTGCGCCCGGACCTCCATTTCCCGGTCGTCGAGCATCGGGACAAGAAGCGGGCCAGGCTCAAACTGTCGCCCCTCCTGCCGGACTCGTCCGACCTGCCCAAGCCCCCAGATCGCGTGCAGCCGGGCGAGTACCGGGCCGGATGAGACCGCCGTCTTCGAAAGCGCCTCCAGGGCCGTCTGGCCGTCGTCAGACGTGTTTTCGACGCCCGAATCCTGTGTATGCGCGAGCCTTTTTCGGACGTGGGCCGAGGCTCGATCCGCCAGCTCGAACTGGGAGGCCTGACGGACGCGCATGTCGGCGTGCGCCAGAAATTCGGCCAGTTCGGCGACCGGTCGACGCTCCATTCCCTCGGCGAGGATCGTGCGCACCTCGCGGACCTTCGCGTCGTTCGCCTTCGACGGATCGAACGCCCGGTAGATCCGACCCTTGTTCGGCTTCTCCCAGCCGTCGACCCAGTCGCTGAAATAAAGGGCGCCGTCGGGGCCGAAGTCGGCGTCGGTGGCAAGCGTGCGCCAGAGGAATGGCTTCGAGTCGACCAGCTCGAACGACGCCCCCTTCGGCTTGACCGCGAAGCTCCGGATTCCGCTCTGTCCGCTCCCGCCGCGGAAGTCAACGAGGAAGAAGTGGCGGCGGTAGGCGTCGGGAAGCATCGTCACGCCAGGGTCGTAGGTCAGACCCGAGGGGCCGTCGGAGACGTTCGCAACCGGCGGAACGATGTACGCCGCCTGGCCGTCGAACGCCGGATACCAGAGCTTTTCCTCGTTCCAGGGCCCACGGCTGATCGGTCCGGCGATGAACTGGTAGCCGATTCGCCAGCCGCTGTCCGACCCCTCGACCAGGTAGACCCAGCGCGCCCGGTCGCCGCTGTCGCTGTTGTTATCGCCGGTGAAGAGGTTGCCATATTCGTCGAAGGCCAGTTCCTGCGGGTTGCGTAGACCGGTCGCGAAGATTTCCAGTTCGGTCCCGTCGGGGTTGCAGCGCAGGACGGACCCGCTCTCGATGTTGACCACCCTTCGATTGTCGAGCGTGGTGACGTTCAACCCGCGATCGCCGATGCTGAAATAGAGGCGGCCGTCCGGACCGAACTTCAGACCGTGGAGGTCGTGGCCGAGGAACCCGACGTGGACGCCATAGCCCTGATGGAGCAGCGCTTTCTCATCGGCCCGGCCATCGCCGTTGTGATCGCGGAGCTTCCAGAGCCAGGGAATACAGGCATACCAGACCTCGCCCTTGCGCGCCAGGATCCCCGCGCCGATGCCGGCGGCAGGATCGTTGAAGCCGTCGGCAAAGGTGGTGGCCCCATCGGCCCGGCCGTCGCCGTCGCGGTCGACGATCCGACGTACCCGCTCGTGCTCGACCGAGTACCCGGCGAACGCCGAGCCCAGGTACTTCCGATACATCGCCACGCGGTCGTCGACCGTCCGACTCGCGAGATCGTCGTCGAGCCAGTTCATGTGACTGCGCGTATCCGTGACGCCAGCGCCGTGGCGGAAGGTCTCCGCGACGTAAACGACCCCCTTCTCATCCAGGCCGAACGCGACCGGGTTGGCGAGCATCGGCTCGGCGGCAAACAGCTCGACCTTCACGCCCTCGGGGAGCCGGAACGACCGGGCAGCGCGGGCGACCTCGTCGGAGGCCGGCGCGACCTTCGGGTTATAGGGCTTCGAGTCGCCCTCGGGCGTGGCCGGATGCTGCGGCGCGGCGGCCACCAGGATGGAAGCGACGATCGCGAGGGCAAGTGCGGAGAACGGGCGTGCGAATCTCATGCGAGGTTCCGGATAGGCAGTCGGCGGGATTCGATCCGAGCGGGTCGGTCCCGAGGAGATCATTTCCTCCCAGGATACGATCCCGGCGAGACGACGGGAATGCCTCGCGCGTGAAGTGCGGGGCGTTCGCCCGGAAGCGGCTCGCCCAGGAGACGAAGCCCGTTCAGGACGACCAGCAGCGTGCTCCCCTCGTGGCCGACGACGCCGAGCCAAAGCGGGAGCCCGAAGAAGGAGCCCAGAACGAGCGTTCCGATCACCCCGAAGGCAAAGGCCAGGTTCTGCCGGACCCGCCGACGAGCCAGCCGGCTGAGACGGACGGCAAGCGCCAGGGCGCGAAGGTCGTCGCCCATCAACACGACATCGGCGACCTCCAGCGCCACGTCGGTGCCGGCGCCTCCCATGGCGATTCCGACATCGGCGGCGGCCAGCGCGGGCGCGTCGTTGACGCCGTCGCCGACCATCGCCAGTCGCCGGCCCGCGTTCATCAGCCGGCGCAACTCGACAACCTTCTCGGCGGGAAGAAGCCCGGCGCGAACCTCGTCCGCACCGACCCGGCTCGCGACGACCCGGGCAGCACGCTCGTGATCGCCGGTGAGAATCACGATCGAGGCCACCCCCGAACCTCGGAGCGAGGCGATCGCGGCGGGTGCCTCCGGACGCGGAAGATCGGCCAGGCCGATCACGCCGCCGGTCGCCGGGCCATCGCCCGCCAGAACGACCAGGAGCACCGTCTCTCCCCGATCGCGGAACCGGGCGCCGGCCGAGGCGATCGCGGGCGGAATCGGCCGGTCGTGCGAGGCGAAGAGCCCCTCGCGGCCAACGCCCACCCAGAGGCCGCCGACCCGCGCATGAACCCCCTCGCCGGTGTGCGCCTCAAAGTCCTCGACCTCGATCCCGGACGGGTCGACGCCCCGCCGCACCGCCTCGGCGACGACCGCCGCGGCCAGGTGGTGCTCGCTCCGACGCTCGACCGCCGCGGCCAGGACTAGTAGCCGGTCGGCGGCCAGTCCCCCCGTCGACCAGACCTCCGTGACAGCCGGACGGCCCTGCGTCAGCGTTCCGGTCTTGTCAAAGGCGATGGTATCGACCTCCGCGAGCCGCTCCAGGTGCGCGCCTCCCTTGAACAGTACCCCCTGCCTCGCAGCCCTCGCGATCGCCGAGAGCAGGACCGCCGGCGCTCCGACAACCACCGCGCACGGCGAGGCAACCACCAGGATCACCATCGCGTGATAAAACGAGTCGGCAAAACCCTCGCGGTGCAGGAACCACGATCCAACAAACGCGATCACCGCGCCGCCCATCACCCCCGCGACATACGGCCCGCGCCACGATTCGACCAGACGCTGCGCATCGGTCTTTTCGGCCTGCGCCTCGCGAACCATCTGAACGATCCGCTCCAGGGTCGTATCGGCGACCGCCCGCGTCATCCGGACCAGCACGCTTCCACGCCCGTTGATCGTCCCGGCGAAAACCAGATCGCCGACCGACTTGCCCACCGGCTCGCTCTCACCGGTCAGCGTCGCCTCGTCGGCCCAGGTTTCTCCCTCGATCACCTCGCCGTCGACCGGGAACCGCTCGCCCGGCCGGACGCGAAGCCGGTCTCCGACCGCCAGATCCTCGATCGCGACCCGCTCCTCGTCGCCTTCGCGCACCCGGCACGCCTCTGCAGGACGAAGCTTGATCAGCGCGTCAATCGACCGGGTCGTCCGGTACATCGCATACGCCTCAAGCGCCCCACTCAGCGAGAAGAGAAACAACAAAACGGCCCCCTCACCCCGGTCGCCCAGCCCGGCGGCTCCCGCGGCGGCCAGGATCATCAGCAGGTCGACGCTCAATCGACCCTGCCTCAACTCGCCCATCGCGACGAGGGCCGCCCCCATGCCTCCGGCCGCGTATGCGACCACGTAGAGGAGCGTCGAGACAACTCCCGGCCCAATCGCCCAGGCCGAAAGCCCCGCCCCGGCGCAGAGAATCGTCGCAATCGCCGATCGCATCGGCGGCGCTTCACTGGCAATGGATGTTCGTGTGGCCATTGTATTCCCGAACTCCTCCGCCCGACCTCCGAGGTCCCTCGAGCGCGAGCGACGATCCCGCCGGCCGGTTGCGATGAGGCGCCGGCTACCTTACCATCGTCGGCGTCGGATTCTCTCCCCATTTTCCCACCCAACGGACCGCACCGATGCATCGTCTCCACTCGCTGCCGGTTCTCGCCACGACGACCCTCCTGATCGCCCTGAGTCTTGCCCCGGCCCGCGCTGAGCGACTGAGCTCCCTCGACAACGGAAGCGTTCGGATCGGCGTCGACCTCGACATCGGCGGGACGATCACCCACCTCTCGACCTCGCCGAAGGGAGAGAACCTGATCAACTCTCACGACCTAGGCCGGCAGGTCCAGCAGTCGTATTACTCGGGCCCGCACCCGTTCGGCAAGGCCCATCCGGGCTGGAAGGGCTGGCCCTGGAACCCGATCGGCTCGGGCGATGTTTACAACCACCCCAGCCGCGTCGTCGATCACTCCAACGACGGCAAGACCCTCTACACCAGAACCATCCCCATGCAGTGGGCGCTGAACAACGTCCCGGGGGAATGCACGTTCGAGACCTGGATCACCCTCGACGGTCGATCAGCCCGAGTCCGATGCCGGCTGAACAACCATCGGCCCGACAAAACGCAGTACTCCGCGAACGATCAGGAGCTGCCCGCCGTCTACACGATCGGGAAGCTGCACCGCCTGTTTACCTACGACGGCGTCCGCCCCTTCGAGGGGCAGTCGATCCGCCACGTCGAGAACTCAGGCCCGCCCTGGGCAAGCTGGAAGGCCGCCGAGAACTGGGCCGCACTCGTCGATGATCGCGGGTTCGGCGTCGGCGTGATCCACCCGGGCGATTATGCCTTCATTGGAGGATTTCACGGCAAGCCGAACGTCGGCGGGCCGAAGGACGACTCCACAGGCTACATCGCCCCGGTCCGAAAAGAAATCCTCGATCACAATATTGTGTATGAATATCGATATCTTCTGACGCTCGGGACGCTCGACCAGATCCGCGCGGTGGCGAGGGCGGAGCGGGTCGCCGACCCCCGCCCAGACGACCATTTCGACCACGATCGCCGTCACTGGATCTACCAGGGCATTCGCGACGCCGGCTTCCCGCTCGCGGGCGGTCTCCGGCTCCAGTCGACCAATGGCGACCCGCAGATGATCGGCCCCGAGACCTGGTGGAAGGCCGAAACGATGCCGAAGCTCTATATCCGGGGCGCCTTCAAGGGACACGGCGATCGGCTGGAGGTCTTCTGGTCGATCCCGGGGGCTGGCTTCTCGGGCGATCGGCGCGCCTCGACGAAGATCCAGCCGGATGGAGTGCTCCGAACGTACGCGGTCGACCTGGCGGCCTCGCCCGGCTACCGGGGGATGATCACCGGGCTCCGGATCGACCCGCCTTCCGGCGACGAGGCGCGGATCGTCTCGATCTCGTGGCGAGCGGAGTGACCGACATGGGGAGTTGATCGGCGTGCCCGGCCCGCCGATGATGGTGTCCTCATCCCGGGTCGGCCGCGCCTGGCCCGGATCCCACGCCCTGACCCACACCAAAGAGAAGAATGGAGAGAGACCATGCAAAGGCCGATCTTGACCTGGACCCTCCTGGCGGCGTCGACGACGACGGCCGCGGTCGCCCTTGCCCCGGCAGGTGCGGTGACCGCGAAGGCCGCGGACGCCTCGACCCGGTCCGAGTTCGTCACCCTCTTCAACGGCAAGGACCTCTCCGGCTGGCACGGCGAGGACACGATGGACCCCCGCAAGCTCGACGCCATGAGCGAGGAGGCCAGGCAGAAGGTCCTCGAGAAGGGCGCCGAGGATGTGAAGAAGCACTGGCACGTTGAGGACGGCGTGCTGATCAACGACGGTCAGGGCGCCTATCTGACCACCGACAAGGATTACGGCGACATCGAGCTGAAGGTCGATTTCAAGATCGGGCCGAAAGGGGACAGCGGGGTGTACCTCCGCGCGACACCGCAGGTCCAGATCTGGGACTTCACCGAGACCGACAAGACACCCCTCGGCGAGGACAAGCGGAAGGGTTCGGGCGGCCTCTGGAACAACGCTCCGGGCGCGGCTGGCAAGGATCCGCTCGTCGTCGCCGATAAGCCGATTGGCGAGTGGAACTCGTTCCGAATCATCCAGGTCGGCGAGCGGACAACCGTTTACCTCAACGAGAAGCTGGTGGTCGACCACGCCCGGCTGGCCAACTACTGGAACCGGAAAGAGCCGCTGCCGGCTCGCGCTCCGATCCAGCTTCAGACCCACAACCACCGGATCGAGTGGCGAAACATCGCCGTTCGCGAACTCTCAGCCGACGAGGCCAACAAGATCCTCGCCGAACACGGCCACTCCGGATACCGCTCGATCTTCAACGGCGAGAACCTCGCGCAATGGGCCGGCGCCGTCGAGAACTATGAGGCCGTCGCCGGCACGATCCGGTGCAAGCCGCACAAGGGCGGCGTGCTTTACTACCCCGAGGATCTGAAGGACTTCTCCGCCCGGGTCGAGTTCAAGCTCCCGCCCGGCGGCAACAACGGCCTGGCGATCCGGTACCCCGGCCACGGCGACACCGCCTACCAGGGAATGACCGAGCTGCAGGTCCTCGACGACGGCGACAAGCGCTATGAGGGCAAGATCGACGCGCGCCAGGCCCACGGCTCGGCCTATGGAATGGTCGCCGCCAGGCGCGGATACCTCCGGCCCGTCGGACAGTGGAATTTTGAGGAGGTGACCGTCAAGGGCTCGAAGATCCAGGTGGAGCTCAACGGCACCCTGATCCTCGACGCCGATCTTTCCACGGTCAAGGAATTCATGCACAAGTCGCCCCACCCCGGCAAGGACCGGACCTCCGGCTACTTCGGATTCGCCGGACACAGCGACCCCGTCGAATTCCGCAACATCGCCATCAAGCCGATCGACTGAGAGTTTCTCAAAGAATGACCATCGAGTCGGCTGTTTCTCAGATTCCAGTTTCAGATATTCAAAGAAGTGACGTCAATCTGGAATCGGGAATCGCATTCTTCAGAAGCTCTGAGCCCCGACTCGTCGAGGAGGAACCACCTGGACCACGAAAGGTCGACCTTCGTCCCCTTCGCGGTTTTCGTGGTTCCTCTTCCCCCTCGATCAACTTCCGATGCTGCGCTCGAGGTCGGCAAGGAGGTCGGCCACGGTCTCGAAACCGGGGAGGAGTGAACTCCGTTCCTCGTCGCGGAGCCAGCCGGTGACCTTTTTTTCGGCCGAAATCACGGTCGAGTGGTTCCGACCGCCGAAATACCGGCCAATCTCGCTGTAAGCCGCGCCGGTGTGCTTTCGGGCCAGATACATCGCGAGCATCCGAGGGTAAGCGAGGGCCCGGGCTCGGCCGTCCGACTTGAGCGCCTCGGCCGTCACCTGGAAGAGCTCGCAGACGGCACGCTCGACATCGCGGAGCGCGACCGACTGTGCCGTGTGGCGGATCGTCTCGCGGAGGGCGGCCTTCGCCAGGTTCAAATCGAGCCGCTTGCCGGTGAGCGTCGCCTGGGCGATCACCGTATGCAGCGCGCCTTCCAGCTCGCGCACGCTCGCGCGCAGATGCTCGGCGATGTAAGCGATCACCGCCTCGGGGACATCCACACCCCTCGCCGCGGCGCGGCCCTGAAGAATCGCGCGCCGGGTCGGCTGGTCGGGCGGTTCGAGCTTCACCACCATCCCGCCGAGGAACCGCGTGATCAGCTCGTCGGAGAGCCGATTCATCAGCCGGGGATGCTGGTCGGCCGAGAGAATGATGGGAGCGCCCTTATCCATCAGGGCATTAAACGTGTGCAGGAATTCATCCTGAGTCGCCCGCTTCGCGGCGAGAAAGTGAATGTCATCGACGATCAGGGCACCAGCGCCCCGAAGCTTCCCGCGAAAGCTGGCGAGTCCGCCGGTGCGCATCGCTTCGAGGAAGCTATTGGTAAAGGATTCGGCGGTAAGCTGCACGACATTGAGCCCGGGGTGCGACCGCCGAAGTGCGTGCGCGATCCCTTCGAGCAGATGTGTCTTCCCCAGGCCGACGCCGCCATGCACGACCATCGGGTTGAACGCCCCGCCGGCGGAGACCGCCATCTCCTGGGCCGCGGCGAGGGCCAGCCGACTGCCAGGCCCGGGGACGAACTCTTCGAGTCGCCGCATCGGCCGCCTCGGCGTGACCGAGGCCGGTGCAATCGCCGGGGCTTCTTCCTTGGACGTCGGGCGAGATGATGGGGCGGCCTTCCGGGTCTTCGCGACGGGTTCCGGCTCGGGTGGGGCGGCTTTCGCCGGCGCCTCGGCCACCTCGATCGAGAGCCGGAGCGGGCGGCCCGCGACGGCCTCGGCCGCCTCGATCAGGCTGCTGGAATAGTGGCGGCGAATCCAGTCGCGGAAGAACTCGTCGGGAACGCGCACCTGGACCGCTTCGCCGTCGCCGCTGAGATCAAGCTCAACGCCCTCGCCAAACCAGAGCCCGAAACGCGACTCGCCCACCCGCTCCGATACCGCCGCTCGAAGAGCGCTCAGATCGATCGATCCCGACGGCTCGTCAACAACGACCTTCCGCCGGCGTGCCGGTCCCTGGGGCTTGATCCGCGTCCGTCCCGCCATGGCTATCCCTTCCCTTCGCGACTCGCGACGGCCGGGGCAGCCCCCCGACCAGGAAGATATGCGCCCCGCGAGGGAGGTTGTCAAAGGCGAAGACTCGTCCGGCGCCGGCCGGATTGACCGATCTGAGGGCGTTATCGGATGCGCGGGCAGGGCGGCCGGGTCGTCGGCGACGGCGTGACCCGGAAGGTCTATCCGACCGCGTCGAATAGACCGATCTGGCGAGGGAGGACCTCGGGCGATCCACCTCGGTCGATCTCGCGGAGGAGCAACTCGATCTCCTCCTCGGTCCTGTCGCCGACGAATCGGAAGACCGAAGCCCGGGTGAAACACGGTTCGATCTCGATGGTGCGCCATCGCCGGCCGAGCCGCTCCGCAGCCTCTCCTGTCGTACCGGAGCCCCCGAAGATATCCACGACGACATCGCCCTCATCGGTCAGGAACTTGATGAAGAATTCGGGCAAGGCAACCGGAAATCGAGCGGGATGGGCTTCGACGCCGAATCTCTTGCAGAGCTGCAAATAGCGCCCATTGCTCTCGCTATTCGGCCACTGCAAGAGGTTTGGCGGGAGGGCGCCGCCATTATCCTTGGCGAAACCGGAGCCGATATCGTGCCCCGATGGGCGCCCCTTGGGCCGATAGAATCGCTCGGGGTCGCGGAGCAAGACTTTCATCCGCTCGGAATAGGGCGCCAGAACGTTCGAGGCATTGGCCTTGGGCCATTCGGTCTTGCCGAGCCACCAGATCGTGTTGACGGTGTCCTTGACGCGGATCTTCCGCTTGTTCACCCACTCGATCGGCGAGGGCAACTTGCTCGGATTGTGCCAGAAGAATTCCTCTGCGAGATGGAATCCGTGGTCGTCGACATGCCGGATCAGGGCGCGGTACTGATGCAGCGAACGGACGGGCTTCCCGCGTTGGTAGGCCCCGCCGAGATCGATCACGTAGCTTCCAGTCGATTTCAAGATTCGATGCACCAGGGGAGCGAATCGGCAGAGCCAGTCGACGTATTCGGCCTGGTCGGCGTTGCCATACGTCTTCTTTCGCAGCAAGGCAAAGGGCGGGCTCGTCACGACGAGGTCGATGGATTCGTCGTCGAGCGACTCTAGCACGGCGAGCGAGTCGCCGCAGACCGCGTCGCCGAATCTCGTGCGAAAGAGGGTCATCGGAGGATTCATGGTATCGGGGTCCCCTGTGGCGCGGACTCCGGAGCGGCCGTGTTGCGCATTGTCTGTTGCCTCATTGTACTCGACCTGCATCCTATTTCAAGTCATGAATCCACATGACATGACCGGCCGGTTCGGGCGGCGCCTGCGCGAATTCCGCGAGATGCGAGGGCTTTCCCAGGAGGCCCTCGCGGATGCCGCCGGGATCCACCGGACCCACGTGAGCCTGATCGAGAGGAATCGACGCGCCGTCCGACTGGACACGCTATTCCGGCTGGCCGCGGCCCTCGAAGTGGATCCTGCCGACTTGGTCCGGGACCTGATCGAATCGTCGGCCGAGCCGCCACCGGGGGAGCTCCTCGAATTCGAACGGCTATTCCCGGCCATCCGCCAATTCCAGTCGATGGCATCGCGACACGGGATCGACGATATCTTCCAGGATAATGGCGGCAAGCTCCTCCAGGCATTGCTCGTGCTGGAACTCCGCCGCCTCGATCGCCGCGAGGGGAATGATGCCGTCGACGACGAAGGGCGGGAGTATGAACTCAAGACCGTCAACATCCGCCTGACTCAGAGCTTCTCGACTCATCATCACTTGAACCCGGAAATATTGAGAAAGTATCGCTCTGCTGTGGCTTGGTTCTTCTCGATCTACGAAGACATCGAGCTGCGGCGAATCTATAGGATGGCACCCGATCAATTGGAGCCGTATTTCGGGAAGTGGGAAGCCAGGTGGGAACCGGGGAGAGATCTCAACAATCCCAAGATCCCGGTGAGCTTTGTCGAGCGGATGGGAACATTAGTCTACCCCGCTCGGTCGTGAACGGGCACGCGAGCCTGATCCTTCCATCGGGAGGGAGACGGCGACGGGCCATCCAGGAAGGATGATCCTTCAAAGCTACCGATCCAGCAGCGCGTCGAGGAACTGGTGATCGTCGTTGAACAACCGGCGATAGCTGAGCAACACGACAGAAACGGTGCCGAGAGCGGTCCCGGAGGCGACCAGGAACATGATGACGACCTGATACTTCACCGCCTCGACCGGGCTGGTCCCGGCGAGGAGCTGGCCGGTCATCATCCCGGGGAGACTCACGATTCCGACGACCATCATGGCGTTGATCGTGGGGATGAGCCCGGTTTTGACGGCCTCGCGGACCGGACCGCTCGCCGCCTCCCAACGAGAGGCCCCGAGCGCCAGGAGCCCCTCGACCCGGTCGCGACGCGCGGCCAGCTCACCGCCGAGCCGATCCAGCCCGAGCGAGACGCCGTTCAGCGTGTTGCCCAGGATCATCCCGAGAAGCGGGATCGCGTACTGCGGTGTATACCAGGGACGCACCCGGACAATCGCCCCTAGTGCAATCGCGGCAACGACCCACGAGCTACCCCAGGTCGCCAGCAGGCTCCGCGACCGCATCCCCGGGTATCGAAACCTTGTCCGCTGCGTCGCCGCGACACCCGCCACGACGGTCATGATCGTCATCATTCCCAGGACGACATACCAGCGATCGACCCGGAAAACCCACTCCAGAACCAGCCCGATCAGCAAAAGCTGCACAACCGTGCAAACCGCCGCGATCAGCAGCCGACGTTCCAGATCCAGCCGGAGAAGCACCGAGATGGCACCGTTGATGAGGACCAGTCCCGCGGCCATCGCCACCTGACCATACGAAAGCTCGATATAAGGCTTCATCGCTTCAAACGTTCTCCTCGGACACGACCCCGCCGGCGCGGAGGAAGACGCGGCGGTCGGTCATCCTGCGGGCCTGGTCGGCGTCGTGGCTCACCCAGACAAGCGCCCGCTCGTCGGGCCGATCGGCGAGCCAGTCGCCGAGCAATCCCTCGACGGCGGCCGTCGCACCCGGGTCAAGTGAGGCGGTCGGCTCGTCGAGCAGCAGGACAAACGGATCGAGTTGCAAGGCGCGCACCAACCCGACGATCTGCGACTCGCCCCCGGAGAGGTCGCGGGCATTCTTCGTGAAGAATCCGGCCTCGCGACCGAGCCGTTGGAGCATCGCCTCCACGCGCGCCGGGTCAAACGTCCGATCGTGATGGACCCGCAATGTGAACGGGTATTGCAGATTCTCCTCGACGGTTCCCTCCATCAGCGCCGGCCGCTGGTGCAGGTAGATCACCTGCCGACGATACGCCGGGACACCGTCGCCGCGGACCTCGCGACCCTGCCACTGAATCGATCCCTCATCAATCGGGTCGAGCCGGGCCACCGCCCGGAGCAACACCGACTTGCCGGACCCCGACGGCCCGAGCACGCCGAGCCGGTCACCGGGATTGACCATGAGGTCGACGCCTCGGATCAGCCAGCCGTCGGCGCCTGGTCTCGGGTCGCGCCGGCCGATTCTGACCGCCTCGATCGCATGTCCATTTGCCATCGCTCGGTCGCCCCGAGGGTTTGCCTGGGTCACAGGGTTCGCCACCGGCCCGTCGGGAAGAATTCGGAAGGTAGGTGACGCCAATTTCAAGACGTCCAGGTCAACATAATGGGTGGTCGAATATCTGTGTTTCCCCGGGTTGCATCTCGTGTGCCAGGGGCCGCGCGGAAAAGGATCACTGCGTTTCATCTTATCACACGAGGCCGGCCAGCGGGCTCACGGCTTCGAGGCCTCGAGTCGGATGGTGCCGAGGTCGAGCGGTGGATTCCCGGGTTCCGAGGGGACGACGACCTCGCGCGCCCTGAGGCGAGCTGGATGTCTCCTACTACGTTCCGGCCGAAGCGTTTTTTATGGATGAAAATGACCATCTTGAAGGTGCCAGGTGGGACACCCTCGATCCGGAACGAGCCGTCGGGGCGGACACGGAACTCCTGCGTCAGTACGTCGACGCGCTCGATCTTCGGAGACAGGTGGCAATGCCCGGAGATCCAGGAGCCGGGGACGATCCCGCCGGGGAGGATCACCTTGCCGACGATCGCACGACCGGTCGCGCCAGGGTCGATGCGTGTCGTCCCCGGCCTGACCTCCACGATCGCCTCCCATCAGAAGACCAGGGCTTCCGTCGTGGCCTCGTGTTTCAAAGGGGAGAAGCGCAAGGCTCTCTCGGTCCACGAAACCCGGGCGCCGGCGATCGGTTTCCCATCCTCGCCGATCACGCGACCCCTGCCCCCGCTCGACGGTTCCTCAGCCTGCGCCTCCTGACCCTGCACCGTCGCTGTCGCCACAACGACCGCCGTGAGCAACCAGGCCGGGAAGAACCCCGGGCGTCTGATCTCCATCATGATCGCGGCCCTCGGACGAGATCCGAGCGAATCTCTGGAAACGCAAAAGGCACGAAGCCCGATCGTAACGCCGAACCGAACGGCCCCTCATCGCAAGAGCCCCTGGAACACAATGACGGCGAGAATCCCCACCATGAACAGGACGATCAGAAAGATCGGGATCAGGAACATCAGCCCGACGCACCGCGCCACGCGCTCGATCATCGGCATGGGATCGCCGATGGCCGCCCGCTGCCTGGCCTTCGCCGCGGTGAGGAGCATCGCCGGCAGTGCCAGAATGATCAAAAATATCGCCACGCCCGGCGAATCGCGGAACAGGGCCATTGTCCCGGCGAAGGCCGCGATCGCGATCATTCCCGAGGCGATGGTCGGGCGTCGACGCGGAGGCGAGGGGCGGCGATACCCGATCGGATACCGGTTCCAGTCGGGTCGCTGACAGAGCCAGCATTCCGACGACCCCATCGCGTTCGGCGCCCCGCATTTCCAGCAGAGTGGCTCCGGACCAGGGCTCGGCGATCGCGCGGTCATCGGCCGTCCTCTCGCCATCGGACCTCAGTCCGGCCGACGCAGCGGATCGCCTCGAAGAAGAGACAGGACCGATCGGCCATTGGAAATTCTCCCGCGGCGGCGTGAGCCATCGAATACGAGGGAGATGGTCAAAGGGCCGCCTCGCGGGCCATCCGGAAGCCAGGCTTTCCGAAACGTGGACGCGTCGCCTATCCTTTCATCGTAAAGTTGTCCGAGAAGGGACGTCAATCGGCGGATGTCGCGGATCGCGGGGCGATTTCGAGGAAATCCGGACGGGGCAAAGCGCATCGGAGGCACGGCCCGATCGATCCGGCCGAGCGGGAGGCGAGGCATGTTGAATCGTCGCAAGTGGCTGAAGCGGGCGGGACTCTCGGCGTTCGGCGCGATGACCGTGGGCGGGGCCTACCCGTTTTTGGAGGCGAAATGGTGCCGCCTGGCGCGCCAGACGATCGCCGTGCCGAACCTCCCGCCTGCCTTCCGCGGGACGACCGTGGTGCTCCTGGCCGACGTCCACCACGGTCCGTTCGTGCCCCTGGGTTACGTCCGATCGATCGTCGCGATGACGAACTCGCTGAAGCCCGACATCGTCGCGCTGGCCGGCGACTACGTGCATCGGTCGTCGGAGTACATCGCGCCCGGAATCGAGGCGATGGGGAAGCTCCGGGCCCGAATCGGACGGTTCGCGGTCCGGGGCAATCACGATAATCGGAGTTACACACCGATCACCCGGGCCGCGCTCGCCGACGCGAGGCTCCCCGACCTGAACAACGCGGGAATCTGGATCGAGCGGGGCGGCTCGCGATTGCGGATCTGCGGGGTGGGCGATCTGTGGACAGACGGCCAGGACCTCTCCGCCGCCCTCGGCGACGCCCGGCCAAACGACGCGACGATCCTGCTTTCGCACAATCCAG
>DAHZZC010000389.1 GCA_027435495.1 Planctomycetales bacterium | reverse complement strand
TCGAGTTCGAGACGGACGCCTGGTTCTCCACCGTCAGCGTCCCGCTCAAGGAGAGCGGCTTCTGGACCATGGCGACGGCCGGGCGTCCTCGATGAACGTGCGTCAATGGGTGATGCATCCGGGAGAGCAATTCCCTCGCTTCGAGCGGATCGAACAGCAAGTTACGGCGGCGGCTCATCCCGGGACCTCCCGCGACCCTCGGCCGGTCGAAAGCGTCGGGCGCCGGCCCGGGTCGCGGGTCGACGGCCCTGCTCTTCCCTGTTTCGGCCGTCGCTCGGGTCGTGGGTGAGGATTTTGTCGGTCGCGTCGATCGGGGCCAGAGGATAGGGGTCAGGGGCCAGGAAGACAGGGGTTCGCCCGCGGTCGTCGGCTCAGGTCCCCGGGGACGTCGTCCCCGGCCACCCCTCGGCCTCGGTCTCATTGACGAGCCCGGTGAACCTGTCCGGGTTAGCCGATCGCCGGCTGGAACGCCCGGCGAACGATCGGTCGGTCGCGAAGGACGGGGCCGATGGCCCTTGTAGGAGCCAGCTCCAGCTGGCGACCCGGACGAAGCAAGAGGTAGCGTGCTGATCGCCAGCTGGAGCTGGCTCCTACAAGGGTTCCTAGATTTGGCCGAGGCCGAAGGTGTCGCGCCGATCGCCGACAGGGGCCGGCTCCATCAGCAAGCGAACGATTGGCCGATCGCGAAGGACGGGGCTGATGGCTCTTGTAGGAGCCAGCTTCATCTGGCGACCCGGACGAAGCAAGAGGTAGCGTACTCATCGCCAGCTGGAGCTGGCTCCTACAAGGGTTCCTAGATTTGGTCGAGGCCGAAGGTCTCGCGCCGATCGCCAGCGACGGCCGGCGCAGCCCCCGGGGCAGGAGCCTTCGCCCGCGGGCCGGACCGGATTCCGAAGGGCGCCGGGGATCGCGGGGCCCATGGCTCAGCGGGATTCCTCGCGTCCCTTCCGGTTGCGGAACTCGTCCAGCAGCCGGTCTACCTTCCGTTCGAGGTCGCGAATCCGGTCGTCGGAAGCTTCAGGGCGCGCCGGGGCTGGTCGGCGCTGGAGCTGCTCGATCCGCTCGTTGGCCGCGCGGAGCTGGTCGCGAAGCTCTCGGATCTCGCGGCGGGCGGCGTCGAGGGTCTCGCGATCCGACTCGGGACGGTCCTCGGGCCGGGATCGGGCGTCCTTCCGTTCGGTGCGACGGGCTCGGAGCGCTTCACGCCGGCGTTCCATTTCGCGGCGCATTTCGGACTGTCGGTTCTCCATTTCCTTGCGGATCTGTTCCATCGACTTGCGGTGCTGTTCGGCCTGCGACTGGGCCTCCTTGCGGTGCCGCTCATAATCCTCGTTCATTCGTTTGCGCATCTCGTCGGGGATGCGAGCGGCGTCGTCGAGGCCGCGATCCATCGCCTCGGCGACGTCCTTGCGGGCGCGCTCGGCGGCCTCGCGCAGTCCCTTCTCGATCGCTCCGCCCTCGCGGAGGGACTTCTCCATCTCGTCGCGCGACCGCTCCAGGGCTTTCTGGAGGTCGTCGGCGGTCATTTGATCCTTCTTCAGCACGCCCTGGATTTCTCCGAGTGCCCGGGCGAGCGACCGACGGACGGCGTCGCCGAGTGGTTCCAGGTCCTTGCCGATCCGATCGGCCAGTTCGTCGGCCTCGTCCCTGGCGTCGCGGCGGTCGCGGGACTCGTCCTTGCGAGCTTCCTTGCGGGACTGGTCGCCGTGGGCCTGGGCCTTCTTTGCCATGCAAGGGCAGCCGTCGGCGTGTTTGGACGCAGCCGGATCAGCGGGCGCGGTGTCCTTCTGCGCCCAGCTTGCCGACATGGGGAGCAGCACCATCGCGAGCCCAGCGACGGCGAGGCGCGGGGCGATCCGGATTCGGGCTTTCATCGGCGGCAACCTCCAGTTTCCGGGGAGAGCGTCGGACGTTTCCGTTCACTTCGAGGATAAATCCCGGATCGATCGAGTGTCCAGGAGGAAAACGAAGTCAATGGGCGGGATCGGCGCGCCCGCGTGGGCAGGATCCGCCCGCGGGCGACGCGATCGGGCAAAAAACCCCCGAAAATCCCCGGGAAACCGGCGAATTTTCGGCCGGCATGCCGGTTGCGTCTGGCTCGATCGCGGCGAGGACTCATGCCATCACAAGATGGTTCGTTCGAAGGATTTTCGACGATGCTCAGCGCGAGGCGGACCCCATCCACCGAAAGCTTGCGGGCGCTCGACGCGCTCAATGTCTTCCTGGCCGATGTGCGCGACGGGCTTGGCCCCTACCTCGCGATCTACCTGACCCTCCGCCACTGGGACCCCGGCCATATCGGGATTGCGATGTCGGCCATGGGGATCGCGTCGGTCGCCGCGCAGACACCCGCCGGGGCCCTGATCGACCGGACCCGCTCAAAGCGTGCGGCGATCGTCGGGGCGGCGATCGCGGTGGCGGTCGGGTCGGTCGCGATGGTGATCCATCCGACCTTCCCCACCATCCTCGGCGCGCAGGTGCTGATGGGGCTGGCCTCGGCGGTCTTCGCGCCGGCGATCGCGGCGATCAGCCTCGGACTGGTCGGGCACCTCGCGCTCTCGCGACGGACCGGCCGCAACGAGGCGTTCAACCACGCGGGCAACGTCGTCGCGGCGCTCCTGGCGATGGGGATCGGCGACTACATCGCGTATGAGGGGATCTTCTACCTCCTCGCGGCGATGTGCCTGGCGACGATCGTTTCGGTCGGGTTCATCCGCCCCGGCGAGATCGACCACGACCTCGCCCGGGGCGCCGACGTTGCCATCGGCCCCGACGAGGAGATCGCTGGCAAGCGTCCTCCAAGGATCGCGTCCCTTGGCGAGCTGCTGCGCGACCGTCGGATCGCGATCTTCTCGGCGTCGGTGGTGCTCTTCCACTTCGCGAACGCCGCGATGCTGCCGCTGGCCGGGCAGAAGGTCTCGCACGGACATCCCGAGGGGGCGGCCGGGGCGATGTCGGCCTGCATCATCGCGGCCCAGCTCGTGATGGTCCCGGTGGCGCTCCTGTCGAGCCGATTGGCCGTCTCCTGGGGGCGCCGGCCGGTCTTCCTGATCGGGTTCGTAATTCTTCCGATCCGAGGGTTTCTCTACACAACGACGGCCAACCCCCATGCGATGGTCGCCATCCAGCTTCTCGACGGCATCGGCGCCGGGATATTCGGAGTGGTCGGGACGCTGGTCATTGCCGACCTGACCCACGGCACCGGCCGATTCAACCTGATGCAGGGCGCCCTGGCGACGGCCACCGGCATCGGCGCCTCGGCCAGCAACCTGATGACGGGCTACGTGGTGCGGTCCGGCGGGTACGATGCCGGTTTCCTGGTCCTGGCTGCGATCGCCGCCCTGGCGCTGGCGTTCTTTGGCCTGGCGATGCCCGAGACCCGGCCCGAGATCGCGACGTCTCCCGACGGGGCAAAATCCCCCGCCTCGGCCCTCGCGATCGATCGCGTCTCCTGAGCGGCCCTGCCGCCGATCCGCTCCAATCGGCCTCGACCCATTCTCGCATGGGCCGACACTGTTCCGAATCGCAACCATTGAATCGAGGTATCTCCATGTCGGACGAAGCAGTGATTGTGGCGATCCCGGGCGACCTGCACCTGACCGAGCCCGGGCTTCCGAATCATCGGGCAGCCGAGCGGGTGATGGAAGAGATCAACCAGTGCATCGGCCCCGATTTCGTGCAATTCATCGGCGACAACGTTCAGGACGCGACCGAGGAACAGTTTCGCCTCTTCGACGAGCTGCGGGGCCGGCTCGCCATGCCGCACTTCGCCCTGGTCGGCGACCACGACGTCAAGGACGACCCCGAAGCGCGCGGGTTCCGCGCACACGTCGGGCCGACGTACGGCTCAACCTCTCTGCGCGGCTTCCGCTTCATCCGGCTCGACACCCAGCAGGCTCGGCCCCTGGGGATCTCGGCCCAGCAGGTCGACTGGTTCCGCGCCGAGGTCGACGCGGCGATCGAGGCTGGCGAGAGGGTGGTGATCTTCCAGCACAATTTCCCGTATCAGATCTGGGAGACGTTCGACGGCCCCGGGATCGACGACTGGCGCGCGATCGTGCAGACGCGTCGGATTGCAGTGATCGTCTGCGGTCATACGCATTACGGGCAGGTCGCCAACGACGGTCGGAACGCCTGTGTCGCGACGCGGTCGATCGGCGACCCCGAGGGCGGCCCTCCGGGTTACACGCTCGCCGCCTTTCGGGGCGAAGACCTGGCGATCGTCTTCCGATCGATCGAGGATCGTGGGCCGATCGCGATGGTTCTCCATCCGCGTGAGTCGATTCTGGCGACCGGTCCGTCGCACGTCGTCCGAGGTCCCGACCGGATCGTGGTCCGGGCCTGGTCTGCGTCGGCCGTCGATCGGGTCCGGGCGAGGATCGATGTCGGGCCCTGGATCCTGCTCGAATCCGAGGGCGCAGAGTGGTCGGCTCCGTTCGACGGCGGCCGGCTTTCGAAGGGCGAGCACGATTTGCTCGTCGAGGTCCGTGACGAAAGCGGCGGCCTCGCCACCCGGACGATTCGATTTGTGGTCGACACAACCGGGCGATACACGGCCGTCCCCC
>DAHZZC010000388.1 GCA_027435495.1 Planctomycetales bacterium | reverse complement strand
TGGGATGCTCCTTGTCATGGGGATCCCGGCAATTTTCTCGGCGATGGTTCTGAAGAGCCGGTCATTCGACAAGAATCGGTACGAGTACGACCCGAACAAGCGGTGGTCGGTGCTGGAGCAGGGGCGATCTTTGAAGGACGTCCAGGAGGCCGACGCCGCCGTGAAGCGCGAGATGGAACGGCTGGCGACCGAGCGAAAGAACCTGGTCGAGAACGTGAAGAAGCTCGACGAGCAGATGCTGGCTCTGAGGGCCGTCGCGGGGACGTCGGTCCCGGTGGCGCAGCGAGTACCGGGTGTCCTTCAGGCGCTCGCTGGAGTGCGGAGGAGCGTCGGGCTTGATGGTCCCCAGCAGCTCATGGACTTCACCGCGCCGCCGGTAGACCTCCGAATGGCCCAGGCGAGCGTGCCGGCATCAATGATGGTGCCTGTCGCGGTGAATGCCTCGCCGGCGAGCGTGACCCCGGCGGCCCCAGGCGCTGGGCTGAGCCCGGCCGAGGCTGAGGCCGAGGTGGCGAGCGTACCCGAACCACAGCGTTCGATCGCCGCAATGCTTCCGCTCGCGGGAATCCCGGCGGGATGGACCGTCGCCAAGCCGGGGGACAAGCACCTGGAGACGTTCAACGCCGAAAACCTCTACGAGAAAATCGACGGCCGGGCCGAAAGCTTCGTCCAGTACGGCGTCAAGGGGATGGCCTACGCCTCGTATCACCCGGCCGGCAACACCGACAACGATGTCCAGCTCTACATCTTCGAGATGGCCGACCCCCTGAAGGCGCTCGGCAAGTATGGCTCGGAGAAGCCCGAGGAGTCGCAGGCTGTCGCGATTGGCGACGAGGGGTACACCGCGGCCGGCAGCACGCTCTTCCATGCGGGGAAATACTACACGCAGATTGTTTCGACTTCAGAGGACCCGAAGTTCGCCTCGTTCGCGCTGGAGCTGGCAAAGCGGGTCGCGGCGAAGCAGAAACCGGCCGGCGCCGGAGCGCAACCACCAGCGCAGGCGACGAGCTCGGTCGCTTCGGCGAATGCCGAGGGATCAGGCGAGGGGTCGAAGCCGGCGGTGGCCGCCGTCACGCCCTCGACTTACTTCGGAATGCTCCCGACGAAAGGGCGAGAGGGCGAGGCGAAGTACGTCGCTCAGGACGCCTTCGGCTATAGCTTCCTCTCCGACGTCTTCATGGCCGACTACAAGGAAGGCGAAGTCTCCTGGCAGGGCTTTCTTCGCCCCTACAAGGACGAGGCCGAGGCCAGATCCGTCTTCCAGAAATATCTCGACGGCGCCAAAAAAGATGGGGCTGAGGTCAAGGCGGTGACGACCGAGGGCGCTGACGAGATGGTCATCAGCTCGAATATCGGGCTGGTGGACGTCGTCTTCCGCAAGGGGAACACCGTGGCCGGAGCCAACGGCGGGACGGCGGGCGGCCCTCCCGAGCAGTTTGCCCGTGGCCTGGCGAAGTCGCTGCCGTTGCAGGTGCCGCCACTCTCAAACTGAGGCTGGACCCGTATCCCCCAACCGACCCACGAGGGGCGAATCCATGAGCGAGAAGCTGACCCGGACCCAGCAGAAGAATCTGGAAAAGTTCGGCGGCGTGAATCCGGCCGACCAGCCGTTCTCGCGTCGTCAGTTCGCTGCCCAGGTCGGGGGCTACGCCCTGGCCACGGGTGCCGCAGTTGGGGCTGGTGCCCTGATTCGTGACCCCTGGGGGATGGAAGGCGTGAAGCCGCCGCCCCGGGTCCGGCTCAAGGATTACTCGATCGCGCTGGGGGTTGGGCGGCCGAACGTGGTCGTTGTCCGGTCGCACTCGATCCGC
This sequence comes from Planctomycetales bacterium, assembly GCA_027435495.1. Lineage (GTDB taxonomy): Bacteria > Planctomycetota > Planctomycetia > Isosphaerales > Isosphaeraceae > JAKAUH01. The sequence goes on along the minus strand of DAHZZC010000388.1, from coordinate 6,356 downwards.
GCCGAGGACCACACGAGCCGCGAGGAGGAGCTGAAGGCACGAGAGGACCAGGCGCTCTCGATGGTCAAGGCCGCCCTTGAGACGATGGGAGGCGTCGAGCACTTCATCCAGCCGGGCGATGTGGTCGTCATCAAGCCGAACGTCGCCTTCGACAAGAACCCCGACCTCGCCGCGACGACCCAGCCTGACACGGTCGCCGCCGTCACGAGGCTCTGCCTCGGCCACGGGGCTCGCAAGGTGATCGTCGCCGACAACCCGATCAATAACCCCGAAAGCTGCTTCTACAAGACAAAGGTGGGCGAGGCCGCGGTTCGTGCCGGGGCCGAGCTGATGCTGCCGAAGGACAGCTATTTCGAGGACCTGTACGTCGGCGGCGAGACGATTGTCGGCACCTGGCGGATGTTCTACCGCCCGTTCCGCGAGGCGACCAAGGTGATCGGGATCTCGCCGGTGAAGGACCACAACCTCTGCAAGGCGACGGTCACGATGAAGAACTGGTACGGCCTGCTGGGCAACCCCCGCAACCAGTTCCACCAGAACATCCACGGAATCATCTCCGACTTCGCGTTGATGATGAAGCCCACGCTGGTGATCGCCGATGGCCGGAAGCTTCTGATGCGAAACGGTCCGACCGGGGGAAGTCTCAATGACGTGAAGCGAGGCGACACGATCGTGGTGGGGACCGATCACACGTCGGTCGATAGCTGGTGCGTCTCGAAGCTGCTGGAGAAGCCCCGCGACCAGATCATCTACCTCGACAAGGTGATTGCCCGCGGCCTAGGCCGCGACTGGCGGCCGGAGTGGACTCAGGAGATCACGGTATGAGCCCAGGGGTCGAGATCCGGCCCAGTGGCCGGCGCCGGTGGAGAAAGGCGGTCCCGGCCGAGGTCACGCTACCGAACTCGGCTCTCCGGGGCCCGGATACGTCCTGGATCTCGCGGGAAAGGTGGGAGGCCGTACCGAAGGCCGATCACCGACGCTTCGCCCACGTCAGTCCGGACTTCGTCGCCGAGATCGCCTCGCCGAGCGACGATCGGAATCGATTACGGGCGGGGATGGAAGAATAATCGCGCAGGGTTTCCAGCTTGTCTGGCTGATCGACCCCAGAGAGGCGACGGTCCAGGTCGATCGCCCGGCACGCCTGGTCCAGACGCTCCCGAAGCCGGCAACGCTCTCCGGCGAGGATGTGCTTTCTGGTTTGGTCCTTGACCTGAAGGGATTTCTGTTGGATTGAACTGGCCCTGGGCCACGAGCGCGGCGGAGACCTATGTCCATGTCGACGATCGCCAGAGCGAGACGAACGACGACGACTCGACGGGGGGGAGTCCGGATCGGCCCGGGCTCGGCTGGCCTCCTGATGACGCTGAAAGAGTTCGATGCGCTCTGGTCGTGGCAGTTCGCGCGCGGAAACCGCTACGAGCTGATCAACGGGGTCCTTGTAGTGAGTCCAGCCCCGGGTATCGGCGAACGTAGCCCGAACGATTATCTGAGCAACCTGCTCTACGTCTATAAGGAAACTCATCCGAACGGGTCGGCCATCGATGAGACGGTCGCCGAACAAACAATTGCCACGACGACCAATCGCCGGCGAGCCGATCGCGTGATCTGGACCGGCCTGGGACGCGTGCCTGACCCTGAGGTCGATGTTCCTTCGATCGTCATCGAGTTCGTCTCGAAGCGTCGGCGGGATGTGCTCCGCGATTATGAAGTCAAGCGTGACGAGTATCTCGCCGCCGGGGTGCTGGCCTACTGGGTCATCGACCGATTCCGCCGCATGCTGACGGTCTACCGCCGCGAGTCCGGCGAGGTCCGGACCGTGATCATCCCCGAAGGCCAGACCTATCGCCCCGACCTGCTCCCGGGCTTCGAGTTGCCGCTTTCGAAGCTCTTCGAGAAGTCCGACAAGTGGAAACGCCCCATGCGAACCCGCAAGCCCACTCCCCCCGCCGGAGGGATCGATGGTTAAGATTCGACGCGCCTATGAAGTCCTCTTTCTGGGACTCTTCCTGTTCTTCCTGGTGATCACCGACCTCCGGTATCTGAAGGGGTGGCCAGTCTCCCTCTTTCTGGAGGCCACGCCTCTGGTCGCGGTTGCCACTGCGCTGACGACGCACACGATCTATCGCAACCTGGTCTGGGGCCTCTTCATCATCGCGGTGACGATGATGCTGGGCCGGGTCTGGTGCAACTGGATGTGCCCGTTTGGGATTCTGCACCACTTCTTCGGCTGGATCGGCAATCGTCGAAACACCAAGCAGATGATCGAGGTGAACCGATACCGGAAGATCTACGCGCTGAAGTATTACATCCTGGCCGTGATGCTGGTGATGGCGGCGTTCTGGGTGGTCCCGACAGTGATCGACGCCCCTGGCGAGATCTGGCATGCCTACAACGGTGTTGAGCTTCGGCAGAGCGGAGCTTCGCGAATCATCGCGGCGATCGGAACGGGGATCTCGCGCGCCGCTGAGGAGCACAAGCGAGGCGGCAGCACACTGCAAATCGGTCTTCTCGACCCGATCGCGCTAACGGTCCGCTCGATGACGACGAGCGTCTTGCCGACGGTCCACAACGCGACCGAGAGCATCTATACGGAACCTCGCGAATACTGGCAGGCGTGGGTCGTCGGGCTCATCTTCCTGGGGTTCCTGCTGGCGAACTGGTGGATTCCCCGATTCTTCTGCCGGGCGATCTGCCCGCTCGGGGCGCTGCTGGGGGTCTTCAGCCGGTTTTCGCTCTGGCGTATTGACCGCGATCCGGTCCGTTGTACCGATTGCGACCTCTGCCTCAAGAGCTGCGAGGGCGCCAGCGACCCGCACACCGACCTCCGCAAGAGCGAGTGCTTCGTTTGCCTGAATTGTATCGAGGACTGCCCGCACGACGCCCTCACGTTCCGCTTCCTGCCGAGGCGGGCGAGCGAGGTGACGAATCCGGCGGTTGGCCGCCGAGAGCTCGTCCTCGCCGGGCTCTTTGGCGTCTTCTTCTTCCCGATGGCCCGGCTCTCGGGCGGGGTCAAGAAGAACTGGCAGCCTGGGGTGATCCGGCCGCCGGGCTCTGTCGCGGAGGACGAATTCCTCCGTCGGTGTATCAAGTGCGACCAGTGCATCCGCGTCTGCCCAACAAACGTCCTCCAGCCGGCCCTGTTCGAGGCCGGGTTGGAAGGGCTCTGGACGCCGATCATGATCTCGAAGATGGGATGGTGCGAGCTAAACTGCACCCTCTGCAGCCAGGTCTGCCCAACGGGCGCCATCCGCGAGATCTCGATTGTCGAGAAGCTGGGCATTGGCCCATTTGAGGGGAAGGGCCCGATCAAGACCGGTACTGCGTTTTACAATCAGGGTCGATGCCTTCCCTGGGCGATGGACACCAGTTGCGTCGTCTGCGAGGAGGTTTGCCCGGTCAGTCCAAAGGCGATCTTTACCCGAAACGTCGAGGTGACGGACCGCTGGGGCGCTACGATCGAACTCAAGCGGCCGTATATCGACCCGGTGAAGTGCATCGGCTGCGGGATCTGCGAGCACGAATGCCCCGTCAAGGACGACCCGGCGGTGTATGTCACGGCGATTGGTGAGAGCCGGAGCAAGGAACGCTCACTACTCCTCTCGCTGGTCGAGGGAGAGGGGCAGGAGTGGGTCTCGGTCTGATGGGCGGGTCGATTCGCGGGGGGCGAGGGCCATTCCCGAGTTTTCTTTCAAAGGTAGGGGGTTGAGCAAAATCGGTGGAGTCCCGCAGCATTGAGCGTCCAGCGCCGAGGCAGCTGGCAGCTGGCTGCGGGCCCACGACGATCTCAAATCCCAGATCCGTGATCGCCGCTCAAGATGGCAGCGATCCAGATCCCTGTTGATAGATCGCTGTGGAAGAGGAGTTGCTCGGGCGGAACGAGCCACTCCTCTCCGAGTCGCATTTCGTTCCGTAACGAGAACCACAGCATCGCCAGGTGCTTCCGGAGGGGCGACCGGGCCATTGTCACGTCCCACACCCGGTCCGAAGTCCGTACCCTTTAGATGAGCCGGAAGACCTTGCGCAGTATCCACTCCGCAGTGATCGCCAGGACGATCGTCGAGAACAGCAACGGGGCATCCCAGAGCTCGTCTCGTGTCTCGATCGTCCGGGTGACCTCGCGCATCGGGATCAGCTCATCGAGCCGGTCTAGCTGGGAAAGCTCTATGACTTTTCCGCCGGTCACGCGGGCCAGATCGGCCAGCATCGGTCGGTTGAGCGAGGGCTCGTCCACCTCTCTGCGCGGGGGCTCGACACGGAACGTGGTCGTCGACACGCGGATGCCCGAACCGAGGTCAGCGGCGGTTGCCGGGACGACCCGCAACGTATACGCGCCTGCCTGCTCGGCCGGGAAGCTGCTGGTCAACAGGCCCGGGTCGTCTGGGACCTTGTCGAACCGGATCGGGTCGGGCGGCTGGCCGGCGATCTCCAGTTCGGCTGAGAGCTCGGCGGCCTCGGCGATCGCCGCTGGGTCAGTGTATCGGATCGAGACGTCCACCCGGTCGCCCACCCGGTATACGTTCTTCCCGAGGTTTACCTGAAACGGAAACCGACCGCCGAGCGCCTTGTTCCGACCAACCCGGTCGACCAGCCTCGCCCAGAACCCATCGAAATAATCCTCGGAGAGATATCGCCACCGATAGGTGCTGTCGAAGCCGATGAAGACGGTTCGACCGGGGCCATAGAGCTGCGAGGCGAGCAGGACGTGCCGTCCGTACTGGTTCTGCATCCGCGGGTCGCCGTGCCGGGCCAGCACCACGGCGCCCGGGCGGGCACGGGTCACCGGGAAAGACCAGTACATCCCTGGCAGACTCGTGAGGATGGCCCGGTTGCGGATGGGATCGGGATGGAACTCGAAGATCGGGTCGCCGCGGCCCTCGGGGGTCAGCTCCAGCGAGTAGGTGTCTCGGCTACTCAACCGGATCTCGGCCTCTGTCCGAAACAGACCCGGCTCGCGGACCACCGGCAGGATTCTCGTCCACTCAGTTCCGGGAGTACCGGCCTCGGAGCCCTCGAAAATCGGCTGCGAGTACAGTTCACCCGCGACGTAGATCAGCCCGCCGCCCTCCTGGCCGACGAAGTTCGTTAGCAACTCGGGCCACTGCGGGCCGAGGGCGCGCAGGTCGGGGTCGACCATCAGGATCGCATCGTACCTCCGGAGCTCGGCGGCGTCGTGCGGGAGGCGGGTGATCGGGTGGTCGCCCGGCTGGCGGAAGCCTGGATCAACGTGCTGCATCCAGGCGGCGAAATCCACATGCTGGTCTCGCTGGAGGGCATTACGAAGGAATTGCACCTCGGGCGATGCCTCGCCGGCGATCAAGAGCAACCGGATCTGCTGCCGGACCACGCGGACGGCAGCCGTCGCGACATTGTCGTCGGTTGTCAACTCCGGGCCCGCGTCCTCGACCCGGGCGCGGTACTCGTACTGTCCAACAACTTTTGGCGTGATCCGAAACGTCGAACGCTTGAGAATGCCGTCCTCGCCAAGGATCACCTTCTGATTGCCAACGAGGTCCCAGGGGCCGTCGTTAATCTTCTGTTCGAGGACGACCGTGGCCTCAGCGTCCTTCAGACCACGGGCCTCGACAACAACGCCCATCGTCATCGGGTCGCGGACGAAGACGACCGGGCTGGACTCGATGTCGGCCAGCCGGACGTTCCTCGGGCTCTCGTCGCCTCCCGCCGCGATCGTGAAGATTGGGACGTTCTGTCGGATCGCCGCCTCGGAGGCGCGGAGCGGGTCCTCGCCGGTGTTCGATCGGCCGTCCGTTGCCAGGACAATCCCCGCCACCGGCTGCCCCCGATGCGAGGCCAGCACACCCTTGATCGCGTCCCCAATCGGCGAGATCGGCCGGCCCGGCTTGACCTCGTCGAGCGTCCGCGACCGTGCCGCCTTCGCCGAGCCCTCCTTCGCCGCAGAGTCGAGGTCGTACGTGTACAGTTCGCGACCATGGCTGAGGGCGCCGAGCTGCCGGCCAAGAAGCTCCTGAACGAGGCCCAGCCTGGGAGTTTCGCGAAGCCGTTCGACGGGCGACTTTCCGCCAGACGATTCGAGCTTCATGTCGGCCGCCAGCGCGACGGCCCGCGAGTTGTCGGTGTAGGGATCGGAGTAACGCATGCTCTCCGAGTCGTCCAGCACGATCGCCAGGTGCGAGGGAATCGTCTCGCGGATCGAGGAGACCCAGACCGGTTCGAGTAGCATCGCCGCGACGGCGAGGAGGATCAGCATCCGGAGCGAAACAAGCAGAGATCGCTTCGCCCGCGATAGCTCACGGCCTTCCCAGCAGTAGAGCCGCCAGAGGAGGTAGACAATTGCGATCGCCGATACGATCAAAACAATCGTCCCAGCGCCCTTCGGC
>DAHZZC010000387.1 GCA_027435495.1 Planctomycetales bacterium | reverse complement strand
CGCTTCGTCGCCCTTGGCGCCATTGCTGAGGCGCAGGGTCGTCGCGGGCTGGCCGACGCTGCACGCAAGTGGATCGACGCCGAGGCCCCCAGTGCCTATCGCTCGGCCCTCTATCGACGCGTCGCCTCCGGCGTCCTCCGGTCGGTCGAAAGTCAGCGCACCGAGGAGAAAGAGGTCGGCGGCGATGGACGCTGACCGGTTAGCCAGGTTCTCCCGAGCCCGAAAAACGCCACGCCGGTCACGGTCGAAAAGACGATGAAGATCGCGACCCAGCCGCAGGAAGGGAATCGGGTCCACATCCCAGGGTCATCGAAATTGGGCCTCGGGCTCTCGAAGATTTGCCGATCGCTCTCACCCGGAGGCGATCTTCGAGAGCGGCGAGGAGAACAACGATGTCGGAGCCAGGTCGCGTCGTCCTCGTGGCGGCCGTCGGCATCTCCAAGGCCAGAAGACATATCCCCGGGCCTTTCCACACCCAATCTTCTCTTCGCCGCGGCTGACTACGGAGCCTCCGAGGAAACGGAGGGGTTTGTCCAGGCGAGGGCCCGTGGCGGCGTTTGCCGTCCGGGTCAACCACGACTTCCACTCCGGCCAGCAGGATGAGGTCCGGCGCTTTTTCGTCGAGGCCGGTGTCCGCGTGCTCGACGGCAACGCGGTTGAACTCGAAGAGGTCGGTTGCGCCGAGAGCTTCGCTCGTGGGCCATTCGTTTCATTGACGTGTCGCCGCCGGTCGGTTAGGCTGTTCGAGGATTGTTGAACATCGAGGCCGGATGGAGCAGGAGGGCGGGCGTGCTACGCATCCTCGGCGGTCCCAAGCGGCTTTGTGATGGTCTGACTCGCCGCGACCTGCTGCATGTCGGCTCGCTGGGCCTGCTCGGCCTGGGGGGCGGCCTGACGCTTCCTCAAGCGGTTGCCGGAGCATCATCGACGGCGAACCTGCCGGGTTTCGGGCGGGCCCGGTCGTGCATTCTCCTTTTCCTCTACGGGTCGCCGAGCCAGATCGAGACGTTCGACCCCAAGCCCGAGGCACCGGAGCAGATCCGGGGCGAGCTGGGGTGCATCCCGTCGAGCGTGCCGGGCCTGAATGTTTGCGAGGGTCTCCCGCAGCTCGCCGGGGTGATGGACAAGGTCACGCTGATCCGGTCGGTGACGCATCCGTATCCGATCCACGGGGTTGCCTACGCGACGACCGGTATCCCCCGGATCGACGTCGCGATGGAACTCCACCCTCACGACCCGGCCCATTACCCGTTCATCGGCTCGGCCGTCGATTACCTCGATTCGAGGACGGGTGGCGCTCGGTCGGCTGTTCCTCGCAACCTGGTCCTGCCGTGGGCGTTCAGCAGCCATCGGTCGGGCGAGGTTCCGCGATCGGGGCCCTATGGCGGCTTCCTTGGCCGGGCGTACGACCCGGTCAGTGCCGATTTCGTCGGCCGGGGCACGAACACCGCCCGAAAGACGCTCGCCGGTAAGGTCTGGGAAGACGTTGAGCCGTATCGAGGGGTCACGCCGGAGAGTCGGTTCGAACTGGGTGCCATCTCGGGGCTGCCGAGGGAGTTGACCCTCGACCGCCTCGACCGGCGCCGAACGCTTCTGGAACAGCTCGAAGCGGCTCGACGCGTGGCCGATGCGGCGGCCTCTCGGGCCTCGGGGATCGATCGACACCGGGCGATGGCGTACGAGCTGGCGGGCTCGGCGGCGGTTCGTCGAGCATTCGACCTCGGCGAGGAGCCCGACGAGTCGCGATCGCTCTACGGAATGACCCTCTTCGGCCAGGCGACGCTGACGGCCCGTCGGCTGATCGAGGCGGGCGGTCGATTTGTGACGGTCTTCTGGGACGAGTATGGCCTGGCCGGGACCGGCTGGGATACCCACTGGGACCACTTCCCTCGGATGAAGGACGAGCTTTTGCCGGGCCTTGACCGGACCTTTTCGGGCCTGCTGATCGACCTCGACCGCCGCGGTCTGCTCGACGAGACGCTGGTCGTCCTGCTGAGCGAGCACGGGCGGACTCCCAAATTGAGCCTCGGGAACGGCGGCGGGCGGGATCACTGGTCGCGGTGCTACTCGGTGGTGATGGCCGGCGGCGGGATCGCCCGGGGGCAGGTGGTCGGCCGATCGGATCGAATCGCGAGCGACCCCGCCGAACGCCCCGTCTCGCCCAAGGACATCCTCGCGACGATCTACCACCTCCTCGGCATCGACCCGCAAACGATGCTTGCCGACGTCCAGGGACGGCCGATCCCGCTTGTCCCGAACGGCGAGGTCATCCCCGAGGCGCTGGCCTGAGCGTGGAGAGCTTCCGTGGCGATCAGCGAACCTTACATCGACGGCCACTCGCACATCTGGACCCCCGACGTGGCCCATTACCCACTGGCACCTGGGTTCCAGGTCGCCGACATGCAGCCCCGGTCGTTCACGGCCGAGGAGCTGCTGGCGACCTGCCGCCCCTCGGGCGTCGGGCGGGTCAACCTGATCCAGATGAGCTATTACGAATTCGATAATCGCTACATGCTTGACATGATCCGGCTCTACCCGGATCGGTTCGTCGGGACGGCGATTGTGGACCCGCTCGCACCCGACCCCGGCCGCCTGATGCGCGAGCTGAAGGGCCAGGGCGTCCGCGCCTTTCGCATCCAGCCGAAGTACGGCAAGCAACCGTCGGCCCGCTGGCTCGAACCGGAAGGCTATGCGTCGATGTTCGCGACAGCCGCCGAGACCGGCCAGGCGCTCTCGTGCCTGATCGACCCCGAGGGATTCGCCGAGATCGACCGGATGTGCCGGCGGTTCCCCGAGACGCGCGTCATCATCGACCACCTGGGCCGAATTGGCGTTGGTGCCGATGGGATGATCCGTGACGCTGATGTCCAATCCCTCTGCGATCTTGCCCGGCACGCGAACGTCTTCGTGAAAGTGGGCGCCTTCTACGCTCTCGGCAAGAAGACGCCGCCGTACCTCGACCTGGCCCCGCTGATCAAGCAGGTCGTCTCGGCGTTCGGGGCGCGCCGATGCCTCTGGGAAAGCGATTGCCCGTTTCAGGTCGTCAAGGATCGATACGAGGACAGCATCGCCCTGGTCCGCGATCGACTCGACTTCCTGACACGCGACGATCGCGACTGGCTCCTCGCTCGGACGGCGGAACGCCTCTTCTTCGGGCCGACTCGCTGAGACCGCCTAGATCGGGAGCATCCCCTCGCGCAGGATCGGGAGGATGCGTTCGACATCGGGGATTGCGCAGATGTGCCGTATCAATCGATGGCGATTGAGGAACCCTGCGCAGAAGGGGAATCCGCCCCACGCGAACGTCTCTCTCAGGTGCTGGATGAAATAGGTGTCGCCGCCGCCGTCATTGTAATAGATTCCGTCGACGCCGAGGTCCGGGAGACGGAAGCCCATGGCCTCGCAGTTTGACGCATACGGCCCCAGGGGAAGGAACGCGGTCCTCGCCTCCGGGCTGGAGGGCTCCCATTCCTCGGATTGTGCCCGGCAGGCGTCGAGATCCTGCATGATCAGGGTGCCATTGAAGCCGAGGCCGCCCACGCCCGACGCGACCGTCTCGATTTGCTGCGGCCACGACTGCGAGAAATCGACGGACTCGAACCGCTGATACCACTCGCGGACCAGCATCGGCAACGTTCCGAGGCGGTCCTCGATCGCTCGGATGCGGTCCTCCGCTCCGGGACCGGCCTCGACGAGCGCGGACCCGGGTTTCGCGAAGGCGTAGCCCAGGTCGATCAGGCGACCGTGGAGCTTTTTCAGATTGACGTGGCAACGATCGACGACCTCTCGCACAACCGGCAGGGCCTCGGAAAAGCTCGGCTCGCGGCGGATCAATGGTCCGAGACGGATCATCTCGTCCCAGACGGCGACCCGATCTCCGGAAAGATAGCGGTCCAGGAGGGAAGTGGCGGACATCGATCGACCTCGCCTCCAGGTGCCCTGGTATTCACGTCACGGGCGGACATCGTGGCAGGCAGGGATCTTGGCGTCAATGCAGGGCGTCGCGATGCGGCACGCTGTTCGCTCCTTCTCTTCTTGATGTGATCTTGAATCATCGACTGGAGAGATCGGAGAAATCCAATGCACGTCAAGCCAACCCGGGGTCGGACCGCCGCCCTCGGTCTGATCGCGACCGCCGGATTGATCGCCGGCTGCCAGGGGGAATCCTCGAACCAGGCGGCCCCGAGAGAGGCCGCTCGGGAGGCGCTTCACGTCAACGAAGCCGATGGAAAACAGCGTACCGTTGAGACCCGACGCACCGTCGACGTGATCGACGAGCGGAAGGTCGTCGATAAGCAGACCGGCGAGGTCCTCTCGGACTCGAAGAAGGTCACGCCGGTCACGGTTGAGAAGACGAAGGAGATCGAGACCCACGTCCAGGAGGGGAAGCCGGTCCAGACGCCGAAGTAATCAACCTCGGGCCTCGACCACTGGACGGCTGTCGTTTGTTCTCATTTCGTGGCGATCGCGGCCGTCCAGTGGTCGATCGACTCGGGCGACATTCCGCCCTCGGGCTCCAGTCGGCCGTCCCGGTAGCCCCAGACCGCGACGTCAATCAAATATTGCTCGCGTGAGAGGAGTGTCCCCCGGCAGATCTTCTCGCGGGACACCGGCTCCCTCAACTCGCGAGTGAGCCGGTCGATCAGCTCAGCCATCACCCAGTCGGGAACAACGTCTCGCTCGCCGGGGTAGATGTATCCAAAATTGATGATGTGCGAAAGCAGGACACGCCAGTGGTCGCCGAATCTTCGGAGCAGCCGAAGCCAGTTGAAGCCAGAGCCGCTTTTGCGGATCAGGTGGGCGATGTCGGCACCGTCGAACCGCTCGCGTTCCTGCACGAACGACTTTGACCAGATGATCTCCTCGGGTGGGCAGAGTTTCACCGGGATACCGAGCAACTCGGCATCAACGGCGTGCTCGAACCACTCGTCATCCACCGGCGCAGCTCCGTTGCCGGACGAGTAAATCACGTCGATGAACTCCTCGACGACCCAGGCCTTCGCCAGCCAGTGCGGGAACGTGACCTCGGTGTGATATCTGTGCGAGGCGAGGGCTTGCAGGATGCGGTCGCGATCGGTCACACGGACGAAGATGTCGAGGTCCTTGGTATGGCGCTCGATCCCGGCGAGCGTCCCCATCGCGTAGGCCCCGCCGACGAGGTACGGCAGGCCCGACTCGTTGAGGATGGTCAGGGTTTGAACATAGAACTGGCGGGTCGCCTCATCCAGCATCACCTTGATCGGCTGCACGGTCCTACCTCAGGTTTCCTGCGGAAGTGATCTTGAATTCGATCGGACGCGGAGAATCGCCAGAGTTGCAAAGCGAATGCCGGTCGGGCACGTCAGTTGCCCGCAGGATAGAAGGGCCCCGGGCCATGCCGGGGATCGTGCCGGATCGAGACGCGACGAGGAGAACAACGATGCTCGAGCCGGGGCAGGTCGTCCGCGTGGCGGCGGTGGGGGATCTTCACTGCCACAAGACATCCCAGGGGCATTTCCAACCCATCTTCGCCGCGGCGAAGGCCGAGTCCGATATCCTCGTCCTCTGCGGCGACCTGACCGATTACGGTCTTCCCGAAGAGGCCGAGGTTCTCGTCAAGGAGATGGCCCCCGCCGCCGGCCTTCCGACGGTCGCCGTTCTGGGCAACCATGACTTCCACTCTGATCGACAGGACGAGGTCCGGCAGATCCTCATTGAGGCCGGCGTCCACATGCTCGACGGCGACGCGGTCGAACTGGAAGGGGTCGGCTTCGCGGGGGCCAAGGGCTTCGCCGGCGGCTTCGGTCGTGGGACCCTTGGCGCCTGGGGCGAGCCGGCCATCAAGGCGTTCGTCCAGGAGGCCGTTAACGAGGCGATGAAGCTCGAGGCCGCCCTGGCGCGGCTCCGAACCGCACGCCGGATCGCCGTTCTGCACTACGCCCCGATCCGGGCGACGGTCGAGAACGAGCCCGTGGAAATCTTCCCGTTCCTTGGGTGCAGCCGCCTGGAAGATCCGCTGAACCGCTATCCCGTGACGGCCGTCGTTCACGGCCACGCGCACCACGGATCGCCCGACGGCCAGACCAGCGGCGGAACGCCTGTATACAACGTCTCACTCCCACTGATCCGCGCAACGACTCCTGACCGGCCCTACTTTCGGATCATCGAAGTCTCTCTCGAAACGGATTGATTCCAGCCCCCACACGCGGCGACCCGAGTCAAAGAGGGCCGGCATGGTCTTTGCGTCTTCCGCCGATTCAGGGGCCTCGCACCTTCCAAACGACGGGACGCCGCATGCGATACCTCGCACTCGCTACCGATTACGACGGGACTCTGGCCAGGGATGGAGCCGTCGACGACGAAACCGTCGCCGCACTCGAGCGATTTCGAGATTCGGGCCGCCGACTGATCCTGGTGACTGGCCGGGAGCTCGGAGAGTTGCTCGAAGTCTTCCCGCACATCAATCTCTTCGAGCGGGTGGTGGCTGAGAACGGCGCTCTGGTCTACCGGCCCGAGGGCCGCGAGCAGAAGCTCCTGGGTGAACCGCCTCCCGAGGCACTGGTCGAGGCGATCCGTCGGCGAGGTGTCGAGAAGCTCTCGATCGGGCACGGGATCATCGCGACGGTCGAGCCGCACGAGATCGATGTTCTGGAGGCGATTCGAGAGACCGGCCTGGAGTGGCAGGTCATCTTCAACAAGGGCTCGGTGATGGTCCTGCCGCCGGGTGTGAACAAGGCCACCGGCCTCTGCGCTGTCCTCGCGGAGATGGACCTCTCGCCCCACAACGTCGTCGGCGTCGGCGATGCCGAGAACGACCACGCGTTCCTCGACCTCTGCGAGTGTTCGGTCGCGGTTTCCAACGCCCTGCCGTCACTCAAGGACCGCGCGGATCACGTCACCGAAGGCGCCCGAGGCGCCGGCGTGACCGAGCTGATCGACGAGGTTATTGCGGATGACCTGGAGGAACGATCGCGATGCATGAAGCGGCATCGAGTGATCCTCGGCCACAGGGACGACGGAACGGATCAGGCGATCGAATGCTATGGGATCAACATTCTGATTGCCGGGACCTCCGGGAGCGGCAAGTCGACGATCACGACCGGCCTCCTCGAACGGCTCGCCGAGCAAGGGTATCAGTTCGCCGTTGTGGACCCCGAGGGAGACTATTCGACTCTCGAAGGCGCGGTGGTCCTGGGCGATCCGAGCCAGCCGCCGACCATCGACGGGGCCCTCGACCTGATTCGCAAACCGGTGGCCAACACGGTCGTCAACCTGGTCGGCGTTCCGATCGAGCATCGGCCGGAGTTCTCCGATGGTCTGATTCCCCGGCTCCAGGAACTCAGGGCCCGGACCGGCCGCCCGCACTGGATCGTGATCGACGAGACCCACCATCTGATGCCGACGACCTGGCACCCGGCGAATCTCACGATTCCGCACCAGCTCAAGGGAATGATCCTGATCACCGTGCATCCCGAGAGCGTTTCGCAGGCGCTCCTCGACGCGGTCGATCTGGTTCTCGCGGTGGGCGAGTCGCCCGACCAGACGATCGCCCATTTCTGCGAGGCGGTCGGTGAGCCGGTGCCCAGGGCTCCCCTGGCGAAGCTCGGACCGCTGGAGGTGCTCGCCTGGTGGCGGCGTTCGGGCCGACCGCCGACCCGAATTCGATGCCTCCCTCACCGATCCGAGCGACGTCGGCACTCGCGCAAGTACGCCGAGGGGAACCTCGGCCCCGAACGCAGTTTCCACTTCCGCGGCCCCGAGGGGAAGCTCAACCTCCGCGCCCAGAACCTCAACCTGTTCCTCCAGATCGCCGACGGCGTCGACGACGAGACCTGGATGCACCACCTCCGCGCCGGCGACTACTCCGAATGGTTCCGCGTCTTCATCAAGGACCCGGAGCTCGCCGGCGAGGC
>DAHZZC010000386.1 GCA_027435495.1 Planctomycetales bacterium | reverse complement strand
GCGAAGGCGGGAATCCCCACCTGCACCCGAGGATCAGGAAAAACAGAGCCAGTTGCCTGAGCCCGATGAGGAACATGTGGGGCTCATGGCGGTCCTTGTGGAGGGCTGATGCCCGCGGGTCTCAATCGATTGGCGGCCGGACGTCGGGCACGACCTGATAACCATTCGCCAGGGCGTTCGTCATATTGAAGAGGCCGGCGATCGCCAGGATCTCGCCCAGGGCCTCGGGATCAAGCCCGAGCTTCCGCAGGGCGGCGGAGTGCGAGTTAATGCAGTACGGACAACCATTGGTGGCCGAGACTGCCAGCGCGACGGCCTCGCGCGTGACCGGATCGAGCCGCGAGGTGCGTCCGACGGCCTCGGGATGCATCAGGGCCTTGAGGGTGGTCCAGACTCCTTCGAGCTGGGTTGGGTTCGTGGCGATCACCCGCCAGAACACCGGGACGAAATCGATTTTCTTGGTGGTCTTGATATCGTCGAAGATGGCGGCGACCCGCCCGGTGGCCTCGGATTCCTCGACGGGTCGGACGGTGGCGATGCGATCGTCGGGCATGATGGTTCCTCCTGGTGACGCCAGCATACCGCGCCTACCGACCGAATCGAATCCACCACAGAGACACCGAGGCACAGAGGACGGAATCGGTTCTGGTCCGGCTCTGTGTTGCTGTGTCTCTGTGGTGGATCGGATGCCCATCTCTGGCCAGACTGATTCGTCGGTTCCGGTGAATCTGTCCGGTTTGGCTGATCGCCGGGTGGGAGGTGAGAGGAACGGCTGTCGAAGGATTGTCCGAATGCGAAGGACTGGACCGATCGCCCCTGTAGGAGCCAGCTCCTGCTGGCGACATGGCCGAAGCAAGAGGTGTTGCGCTGATCGTCGGTGGGAGGTGGCTCCGACATTGGTCCATCGACATGGCGGAGGCCGAAGCAAGAGGTGTCGCGTCGATTGCCGTCCGGAGCCGGCTCCGACTCCGACAAGGGCACCGATCGGACACCCTCAGCGGGCTCGTGAATGGGGGCCCGGCGCTTTCTCGGAATTTGAGGGACGATGGACCGATTCAAAGCGATCATAACCGTCGACGGGCCAGTATCCTCTCTCGTCCGCGTCCTGTTCGGAGGCGACCCACATGGGCAAGCTTCGGCACCTCGTGATGCTCTTCGTCGCGGTGGCCTGCGGGATCGGCGCCGCGTTCGCCCTCGATCGGAGCCGCCGGCCGATGGCGCGAACAGGCCCTCCCCAAGAGTCGATCCTGCCCGCGAAGCCGCTCGACGACGTCCGCAAGGCAGAGCGCAGCCGACGCGCCATACGGCCCGTCGGCGACCCCGAGCGGGAGGACGGCCTGAATTATGAGGGGGTCTTGAAGGGATGGGAGGACCGCACGTCGCGGCCCAGGCCCGCCGAGCCGATGCCGCCGACCTACTGCCGATCGATCGAGCGCGCCCCAAAGAACACGGACCCGTGGACCGGACCGTACTCCGTCCACGACCAGACGATTTACCTCTTCGAGGACGCCGCCGGTTTCGGGATCGGCAGGATGCTCATCATCAAGAATGACCGCGGCGTCCAGGTCGCCTCACGCGACGTCGACCGTGTCGAACTGGTCAGCCTGCTGACCGACGACGAGCCCTCGGTGTACGTGCTCGACGAACTGGCGACGCCGCCGCTCGCCCGCCAGGCGCAACGCCGGCCGCTCGACACGTTCGAGCGACTCGGCCTCGACGTCGTGCGCCGCGGCGAGGAACTCGTGTGGACCCGGGAGGCACCGACGCGGATGTTCGGCGCGATCCGCGCGAGGGCGGAATGCCTGCACTGTCACGCGAGGGCCCGCGAGGGCGACCTGCTCGGCGCGTTCACATATTATCTCAACGTTCCTGTCGATCAACTGAAGAGACGCTGATTCGACGGCGAACCGCACTCCTCGACCGTATCGAATCCATCACAGAGACACCGAGGCACAGAGGACGGATGAAGCTCGGACCCGGTCCGGCTCAGTGTCTCTGTGGTGAATCGTATTCTCCGGATTTCAACGATCCCCGTCGGGCGCTTGCAGCCTCAGCGAGTGCCGGAACCGAGAGGATCGCAATCCATCCCACGACGCCTGTGATCGTCCTGCCCATCGGGGTGACTCCTTTCAGGAATAGCGGACTCCGACCATTCCAGTACGATTGACGCGGATCTTATCAACAATCGGGATATCTAAAAAGGGTGAAACCCGCTATCGTGGAGGATGGTATCATCGAATAAAATTGCGGAAATTGGACAGAGGACTCACCTCGTGCGCCTGATCCCGGGACCCTGGTCACGCCTCGCGACCCGCCGACTCCTGCGTCGACTGGCTGTTTCAATGGCGATCCTGCTGATGGCCTGGCTTTTTCTGTCATCGATAGTTGCTTACAAATTAACTCATCGGCGTGGCAATTTGTCTCGTGAGGTCTTGCCGAGTCTCAAATGGGGCCGGATCGAGCCGGTCCGATTGAGGACATCCGACGCCTTCGAGGTTGGCGCCTGGTTCGTCGAGGGTCGTCCCGAGGCGGCGAGTGTTCTGATCCTCCACGGGCACAAGGCCAGCCGAGGAAGCAGCCTCGCCCGCGCTGAGTTGCTCGCCGCGAGGGGGTTCGCGGTGATGATGCCGACGCTCCGGGCGCACGGCGATTCCTCGGGCGATTACGACGATGTTGGCTATGGTGCCCGCCATGACGTTGTCGCCGCGGTCGCGTTTCTCGAGCGGCGGCGTGCGGGCCGGCCGATCGTCATCGATGGCAACTCGATGGGTGCCGCGGCGGCTGTCTTCGCGGCGCGCGAGCTTGGGCATCGCGTCTGTGGATATATCCTGGAAAGCCCGTATCAGAGCCTCAAGATCGCGGTCTGGAACCGGGTCAACGAGGCGCTCCCGCCGGGGCTGAGCCACCTGGCGTATCTCGGGCTGAGGGCCGTCGCGCCGGCGTTCCTGCCTCATCTCGACGCGATCGCGCCGGTCGATGCGATCGTGGCGATCCCCGGCGATGTTCCAGTCCTGATCCTCTCCGGCGCTGACGACCAGCTTGCCCGTCCCGACGAGGCCCGGGCGCTCTTCGATCGGGTTGCGGATCACGGTCGACTGGTCGTCTTCCCGGGTGCCGGGCACGGCGACCTCTTGCGCGAGGCGCCCGGGCTCTACGCCCGGACGGTGACCGCGTTCTGTGAGTCGGCCTCGGCCTCTCTCGACGACCGGCCCGGGATCGCTCTCCCGCGATCCGCCGGGTTTTGGTAAGGTCCGAGGGTCCGGGCGGCGCGGGACCAGGCCGTGCGCGGAGTACGGTCCCATCGGCCCGGACATGCGAGGGGGCCAACCAGGATGGAGCGCGAGCGCACATCGCGATGGCGGGGCGAACGGCTGTCGGCATCGACGCCCGCCCCGGGATCAGGCTGGGACCGCGTCGAGGCCACGACGGCCCGGCCGCTCTTCCGACCGGCGCCCCGGTCGGCGATGGTCTTTCCGCTGGTCGTCCTGGTCGCCGTCCTGCCGGGATTGATGGCGCTTCAGGCGTGGGATCTCACTCCGCCCGGCCCACTTTGGGGCCTGCGCGGGCTGGATGTCCTCGACGGACGCGTCCTTGACCAGGTTCCGGCCGCCGCCGCCATCGCCCCGGCGCAGGAGGCCGCCGCCTATCGGATGGTCGCCTTTCAGCCGCCGCTGTATGCCTGGCTCGAAGCGGTCCTCTTCTGGCTGGAGAGCGATCGCGACCCGATGGCGAGCGTCCTGCCGAGTTACGTCGCCGGTGGGCTCGCGGTGATCCTGGTCTACCTCCACGGACGCCTCTGGCGAGGGGCCGGGCTGGGCCTGATCGCGGCCATCCTCGTTGCGCTCAATCAGAATTTGTTGTTGCGAATGCAGGAGGCGACCCCCGCGACGCTCGCGCTTTGCGCCGTCCTCGCCGTGCTGCTGGCCTACGGCTGGCACGAGCGGATCATCGGCGAGGGGCTGCAACCGCCGGCCTGGGCCGGGCCGATCGCGACCTCGATCGCCGGCGGACTGGCCATGGGCCTGGCGATGCTCTCGGTGGGCGGCCTCCCGTTGATCGTCGTCCCCATCATTCTGCTGCACCGGTTCTATCTTCGCGCCGGCCGACCGCCAGAGGCTGGCTCGCGGGCGCGTCGGTGGCGATGGCTGGCCCGGCCCTGGCTCGCCTGGCACGATCATCCGTGCGGGATCGACGGCCTGATCGCCATCGTCACGGCGATCGTCGTGGCGATGCCCTGGTATCTGATGATGGCGCGCGCTCACGGCTGGCAGGTGATCGCCGCAATGGCCGCCCCACCCGAGCGCCTGGTCGCCGACTTCGCCCGGACCCTCCCTGGCCGGCTCGTCGAACTCGCCCCCGTCACGCTCCCGATGGGCCTGGTCGGAGCCGTCCGCGCGATTCGGGCCGCGCTGGTGGATGAGGAAGAGTCGCGTGAGTCGGTTGGTGGGGCCTTCTGGGTGATCTGGCTGGTGATCGCCGCGCTGGTCCCCGGCGCCTGGCCGCGTGGGCCGCAGGCCGCCTTTGATCTGGTACTGGTCGTCCCGCTGAGCCTGCTCGCCGCGCAGACGGTTGCCGATCTGGTCAACCGTCGGATGCCGGTCCGCGACCTTGTCTGGCTGGCACCCGCGACGGCGCTTTCGGTCGCCTGGTGGACCAGCGCCGACCTTCGGGGCGCGGTGGACGACGTCGCCAACGGTCGGGCCGACGCCGCGACAGCGCTCGGGCTGCATCTGGCGGTCGACCTGATCGTGGTCTCAGTGATCCTGATCCGGGCGGTGGCGCACTGGGCCCGTCGCCGGGACGACCGCCAGCGCGGGGTGATCGCCACATTCCTGGCGGCCGTTCTGGTGATCTCGGCCGTCGACGGGATGCTGGAGGTCGTCTTCCGACACGGGATCGACCGCGACCTGCTGGCCCTTCGGACGATGATCCTGAGACGCAACCGAGACCGACCGTTTGATGTGGTTGCGGTCGTGAGTCCCTCTGGCGGCGATGCGGAAATCGACCGTGCCGACGCCGGTCCGAGGGCGACCGCGGGGCAGTTCACCGAGGGCGCCTCGCCGGGCGGTCGACTGCGATTTATCCTTCGGACCGCCCTGCCCGAACTCCCCCAGCGCGACCTTTCGGACATCGCCGGACTCTTCCGTCTGCCGGAGGGTCAGCGGCTGGTGATCCTTTCCGGGACGAGGCAGCATCTCGTCGGGACCGACCGGTTCCGGCTGGGTCTGGAGTCGATCCACCCCGGCCGGATCGGCATCCTCGACGCTTACGCGACCGCCCGCGAGCCGCCCCGATCGAGCGTCGTCCGGGCCGAGGGGTTCTAGCCGCGCTCTCAGTCCTGTCTCCTCGTGGTGGGCTCTCCACGGATCCGCGAGGGAACCAAGGGATTTCGAAGGAGGCAAGGCGAATGCCGGAACCGGGGCGAAGGATTCGCCTCGGGGGCAAGAGTGTTCTATCATTACCATGAGGGTGTAATGTCCTCCGTGACGAGAGAGCCGAACGGAGGGGTCGTTGATGCCTGGGATCACCGAGCGATGTGGAGTCGCGCCTGTCGGGATCGTCGCGTGGGGCATCGCGGTTGCGGCGGGCGCCATGCTGATGAATGTCTATTCCATGGCCCCTGGGAGCGCGGGCTCGCCGCCGGTCCGGTGGCCGTGCAGGTCGGAAATACCGCTCGACAGACGTTGCCCGACGCTCCTGATCTTCTTGCATCCCCAGTGTCCCTGCTCGGGTGCCAGTCTGGATGAACTGGCGGCGGCGATCGACCGGACGGGTGGTCGAGTCTCGGCGTGGGCCCTGGTCTACCGCCCCAGGATCAACGACGACGACTGGTTTCCGAGCGAATTTCGCCAGGCGATGGCGGCCATCCCAGGCCTCTCCATCGCCGAGGACCACGACGGTGTTGAGGCGGCCCTGTTCGGGATTGAGACCTCGGGTCACGTTCTGTTGTTCGGGCCGGGTGGTGACTTGCGGTTCAGCGGAGGGATCACCGACGGTCGCGGCCATCGCGGCGAGAGTCTCGGTCGATCGGTCCTGATCGCCCGCATCCTCGACGACCGCTCGCCGGCCCGCCCGGTGATTCCGGAGGCATCGGGCGCAACGGGGCCCCTCGATGCGCCGGTGTTTGGCTGTTCGTTGTTGACCCCCGGCACGGGACCAGGAGCATGAGCATTGCCATCACGGCCGCCGGCCTGAAGCCAATCGCCTCGCCGGTTGTCGAGGACCGGTCGGAGGCCCTCTACGCCGAGCGCCTTCACGCCGGGTATCTCCGGGTCGACCGGATTTTTGGCGTGCTGATGCCGCTGCAATGGCTGCTGGCGGTTGCGTTCGCGGTCTGGCTCTCGCCGTACACGTGGGCGGGGGTTACACCCTCGGTTCATACGCACGTCTGGGCGGCGGTCGGGATCGGCGGACTGATCGTCTCGGTGCCGATGGCGTTGATCCATCTTCGTCCGGGCGCCCTGGAGACCCGGCAGTGCGTCGCCATCGCCCAGGTGATGATCGGCAGTCTGCTGATCCACGTTTCGGGCGGCCGGCTCGAGACGCATTTTCATCTGTTCGGGTCGCTGGCGTTTCTGGCGTTGTATCGCGATCCCCGGCTGCTGGTGACGGCCTCGGCGGTGATCGCGGCCGATCACTTCGTGCGCGGGGTTGCCTGGCCGCGATCGATCTATGGGATCGCGACGGCAAGCCCGTTCCGGTGGATCGAGCACACCGCCTGGGTCGTTTTTGAGGATGTGTTACTGATCGTGGGCTGCCGGCAATCGCTGGCCGAATTGCGTGGGCTGGCGGCACGACAGGCCGAGGCCGAGGCGGCACGGACCTCGGTCGAGGAACGCACCGACGAGCTGCGCCGAACCAACGAAGCGCTCCGTGACGAGGTCGCCGAACGGCGGGCCGCCGAGCGCGCTCTGCGCCAGAGCGAGGCCCGGTTCCGAACGCTCTCCGAGGCGATCTCGCAGATTCTCTGGGTGAGCGATGCCGCGGGAATCACCGAGTACGTCAACGGCCGATGGTACGAGTATTTCGGGGTCGATCCGGCGGACGCGAATCTGGAACTCTGGCGAGACCGGCTGCACCCTGACGACCTTGGTCCAACGCTGGAAGCCTGGCGGCGCGCCACCCGGACCGGCGAGCCCTACCATTTCGAGTACCGATTCCGGGGCGGCGACGGCGCCTACCGATGGTTCCTCGCCCGGGCTCTCCCGCAGTTTGGCGACACGGGTGAGATCGTCCGCTGGATCGGGACCTGCACCGACATCGAGGCTCAAAAACGCGCCGAGGAGGAGCTTCGGCGCGCTCACAACGAGCTCGAGGATCGGGTACGCCGCCGGACCGGCGAACTGGAGCAGGCCAACGCCGCGCTTCACGACCAGATCGCCGAGCGAGAGCGGGCCGAGCAGGCGCTCCGCGAGAGCCAGGCGTTGACCGCCTCGGTCCTGGAAACGGCGCCTGATGCGATTCTCGCGGTCGATTATTGTGGCCGGATCGTCGAGTTCAACCCGGCCGCCGAGTCGATCTTTGGCGCCCGGAAGGGGGACGTTCTGGGGCGTCAGATGGCCGAGATGTTCGTCCCTCCCGAGCGCAGGGACGAGCACGAGCGCGGCTTTGCCCGATGCCTCGCCGGAGCGGAGTCGGTATTCCTCGGCCGTCGGATCGAGGTCCAGGCCTGCCGCCTCGACGGCCGGGAGTTCCCGGTCGAACTGGCGGTGGTTCGGGTTTCTGGTGACGGCCCGCCGCTCTTTGTCGGCCACCTTCGCGACATCACCGAGCGGAAGCGAGTCGAGGCCGCCCTGCTCGAGGCCAGGGACGCCGCCGAGGCCGCCAACCGGGCCAAGTCGGAATTCCTCGCCAACATGAGCCACGAGATCCGGACGCCGATGAACGGGATCATCGGGATGACCGAGCTGGCGCTGGACACCGAGCTCACGTCGCGGCAGCGCGAGTACCTGAAGCTGGTCCGGGGCTCGGCCGAGTCGCTGCTCTCGGTGATCAACGACATTCTCGACTTCTCGAAGATCGAGGCGGGGAAGTTTCGGCTCGACTCCGCGGCGTTCGGGCTCCGCGACGCGATCGGCGAGACACTCCAGACGCTGGCCCTTCGCGCCCACGGCAAGGGCCTGGAGCTGGCCTGCCGGATCGCGCCCGATGTCCCGGACGTCTGGCTCGGCGACGTTGGCCGGCTGCGTCAGGTGGTGGTCAACCTGGTCGGCAACGCGATCAAGTTCACCGATCGAGGCGAGGTGATCGTCACGATCGTTCGCGACGAGGAGGCTTCGGCCGACGGCCGTCTGGGCCTCCGATTCGAGGTCGCCGACACGGGAATCGGGATCGATCCGGAGAAGCTCCGGGCGATCTTCGAGCCGTTCGAGCAGGCCGACCCGTCGACCACCCGGCGGTTCGGCGGGACGGGTCTGGGCCTGGCGATCTCGTCGAAGCTGGTGGCGATGATGGGGGGCCGGATCGAGGTCGAGAGTCGCCCGGGCGCCGGCAGCACGTTTCGGTTCACCGTGGTCCTGGAGCCGGGACCCGAGGGCGAGCGGCCGTCGACCGACGACCTGCCCAGGCTGGACGACCGGCCGATCCTGGTGGTTGACGATAACGCGACCAACCTCCTGATCCTGGAAGAGATCCTCAAGAACTGGGGCGCCCGACCATCGTCGGTCCGGAGTGCGGTCGAGGCGATTGAGGCGATGCTGACCGCCGCCGCGGCTGGGCAACCGTTTGCCGTGGTCCTGGTTGATGGGATGATGCCGGAGATCGATGGGACCGGACTGATCGGCCGGATCCGGGCCGAGCCATCGATCGCCGGGCTTCCCGTCGTGATGCTCACGTCCGCCGGCGCCCCTGAGGATCCCGATCTGATCGAGTCGCTCGGGATTGTCGCCTGCCTGACCAAGCCCGCCCGGCAGTCGGACCTCTTCGACGCGATCATGAAGGCTCTGGGGTCTCCTGCGCCGGCCGATCTGCCCGCTCCGGCGGCCGATCCGCCGCGGCCGTCGATGGGGCGATCGCTCCGGATTTTGCTGGCCGAGGACCACCCGGTCAACCAGAAGGTGGCCGTTCGGATGCTCGAAGGGCTTGGCCATTCGACGGTGGTTGCCGGTGACGGAGCCGAGGCCCTGCGGGCCCTTCGTGCCGATCATTTCGACCTGGTTCTGATGGATGTCCAGATGCCGGAAATGGACGGACTGGAGGCGGTCCGCGCCATCCGGGCCGGCGAGGCGGGGACGGGGCGGCATCTCCCGGTCATCGCCCTGACCGCGCACGCGATGCCGAGCGACCGGCTCCGCTGCCTGGAGGCTGGTTTCGACAGTTATCTGCCGAAGCCGGTGCGTCGCGCCGAGCTGGAAGCGGCCCTGGCGTCGCTCGATGACTCTGCGACCGACGACGCGGCCGGCACGGGGGCGATCGCGAACGGCCGCCAGGCCGAGGCCGATCCGGCCGCCGACCGCTCCCG
>DAHZZC010000385.1 GCA_027435495.1 Planctomycetales bacterium | reverse complement strand
GGATCGAAATCGGTCCTGACTCGCCGAGGCGGTCGGATTGGCGAGGAAAACCTCGGAAGCCTGACGAGGATCGGGTTGGACCGGCTCAACCCGATCCGTTCGCGACGATCAGGCTGGAGAGCCCATCCTGAGGAATTGGAGAGAACGCGCCGACAGGGCGAGCAGGATGGCGGCAAAAAGGATCAGGGCCGACGGCTCGGGCAGGTTCGTCGGAGCCGCGGCCGAAGCCGAGGCCCCAGCCGGCACCAGGTCGATCGGAGCAGCCCCAAAGGTCGAGTAACCGCTGGCCGCGGTCGTCGCGATCGGACTGGCGGCCAGGGGCGTCGGCGGGAACGATGCCGAGGATACCGCCGGGACGGTCGCGACCGGGGACGCCGAACCAAGCGCGGCACGCACCGGCTGGCTCTCCGTGAGCGGAGGTGTCGACACGGTCGAGGCGGCCGAAGTCGTCGCAGCGATCGGGGCGGTCGTAGGCACGGCCGAGGCGCCCGGAGTTGTCGTCACGGCGGAAGTCGCCGGGGCTGTCGAGGGGATCACGGTCGTGGAGGCGGTGCCGTCGACCGCGGTTTTCGCGGCAGGCGAGGACGTTGCGACGGTGGAGGCCACCGGGCCAGTCGTGGCGGGTGTGGTTGAGCTCCCGGGCGTGGAGTTGGCGGCCGGTATCGAGGCTGTCGAGGAGCCCGGGGTTGTTGCGGAGCTCGTCGCCGGGACCACGGCGCCCGTCGCGGCGATCGCCGAACTGGCCGCTGCCAGCATCGTCGCCGAGGTGGTGGGGTCGCCGGTCGTCGCGGCCGACGACGGCGGGAGGGTTGTCGGGGCGGCCGTGGTCCCGGCCGACGAGGCGGGGGCAGTTGACATGGGCAACGAAGTCGCCGTGGTCGCCGGGGTCGGAGACGTCACAGCGGATGAGGTCGTCGGCGTCGATGCTCCGGCCGCCGTGATCGAGGTCGGTGCGGATGAGGTCGTCGGTGTCGAGGCGGCGGCGGCTGTGGGGGGTGTCGGCGCGGATGAGGTCGTCGGTGTCGAGGCCCCGGTCGAAGTCCCGGCGAGTGAGGTCAACGCCGTCGAGGGGCCGGTCGTTGCGGAGGATGTCGCGACGGGTGCCGTCGAGGGGACGGCCGAGGAAACGGCCGAACTGGCGGCGGCCGGTGCCGTCGCGGCGATCGGGGCCACGCCCGAGGCCAAGGCCGACGTTCGGTCCGTCCGGGGCCCGGTCGCGAGCGTCTCCATCGCGGTCGCCCTCGACACAGCGGATGTCGAGGCGCCCGTCGTGTTGACGCTCACCCCCGTCGTCGTTGCGGCGACGCTCGCGTGGTCGAGCCGTCCGACTGTGGCGTCAGGATTAGCAGCGGCGGGCGACGAGGAGATGGCGGCGGCTGGGATCGGCATCGAGGCCGCGTAAGTCGCCAGGGTTGCGGCAGCGATCGGGGCCGGCGTTGGCCCGGTCGGGGCGGTGGGCGCCGGTCCGGGCGGAATACCGGTGGATGCGGAGCCGAGATCGATCCAGAACGCCCCCGGCGTCGGAGTCGAGCCGGCAACCGCAACCGCCTCGGCCGTGGAGCCCGGCGTCGCCGAGAAGTCGCTGGCGTGGGAATAGATCGGCCCGGCCGTCGAAGCGGGAGACATCGCCGCGATCGACAGCCCGATCGTCGAGAGGATCGCCCCCGTTCGGCCGGGGTGCATCGCGCGAAGCATCGCCTTACCCTCCTGGTGCGCGGCGAACGGAACCGCAGGCCCGCTCGCCAGGATTCATAGGTGCGTGAGAGAATCCCGAGGTGTCCATTCCAGGATGCGGAAGGCGAAGCTACCGAGATCGCGGGCGTTTGTCAATCAAGGAATGTCGTTATAGCGACTTCCTGAAATCGGCAAGCGAGAGCATGACAGCACCCGGCCGCGGCAATCACGCCGGGCCGGGGCGCTGTTCGAGATGGCCGCTCAATATGCGTCGGAGCTGATGACCTCGCCGCCGTTTCGGGTGGAGAGGGCCTGGTAGATGCCAAACGTTGTCCCGGGCGCCATCACGTAGGTCTGGTTGGTGGCGTTGTAGCTCAC
Organism: Planctomycetales bacterium; assembly: GCA_027435495.1. Classification (GTDB taxonomy): domain Bacteria; phylum Planctomycetota; class Planctomycetia; order Isosphaerales; family Isosphaeraceae; genus JAKAUH01. The sequence continues at coordinate 3,202 of DAHZZC010000385.1, read as the reverse complement.
ACCAATCGGGTCGCCGGAGTTGGTCCCGCCCGACTTGTCGAGCGGCCATGAGCTGATCGTGTCCTTGACAAAGTGGACCGACCCGTCGGTGAAGGCGAAGTTCGCTCCGCCGGGGTGGTCGCTCGACGCCGAGAAGATCCACTGCACCACCGACGACGACCCGTAGGCGTTGATCCCCTTGAGACCCGGGCAGTTCAGAGCGGCGATCTGCTTCTGGGGATTGATCGGCCACATCGAGGTCTGCATCGTACGCAGGCTGCTGTACCACCATCCCCAGAAGAGCGGGTTGACCGGTGTCTTCAGCAGAATATCCTTGGCCCGTTCGCCAAAGAGAATGGTGTTGCTGGTTCCGTCGGTGATTGAGGCGATCGTGTGGTGGCTATCCAGGTGAAGCATCCCGTTCATCGAGTTGATCGAGTTGGAGAAGTTCGGGTTGCTAAACCCGTACGCCGGAAGATTCGGGCTCGGCTCGATCATCCAGGTACCGTTCATGGCACCATAGCTGGAAGTGTAGAAGTTGAAGATATTGGTACCGGTGTACCCGCTGAAATACTGTGAGGCCGGCTCACTGTAGGGATTGGCCCCAATGGCATCGCTCGGGCAAAGCAACGAGGGTACCTGAACGCCCATCGCGGTCATGTTGGCGACGTCGAGGAAGCATCCACCGTAGTTCATCGAATTGGCGATGGCCGTCTGCTCGAAGTAGGGGGCCATCGAGAGGAAAACACTGTAGCTGGTGCCGACGTATCCGGCCGTGATGCACCCTTGCCATTCGCCGTTGGGCGGAAACGTGCCAACGGCGCTCTCGTAGTTCATCGCGGCCAGGGCGATCTGCTTCAGGTTATTGGTACACTGGGCCCGGCGTGCGGCCTCGCGCGCCGCCTGCACGGCCGGCAGAAGCAGGGCAATCAGAACCGCGATGATCGCGATGACCACCAGCAGCTCGATCAGAGTGAAGCCGCGACATCGGCGCGGCTCACGAGGGCTCTTGGTGCGCAGCATGACTACCTCCGCAAGGGTCCACGGATGAGAGCAATACGAAATGACACGATCAGGCACACGAGCGATCGACAATGAATTCGAGCCGCGGCCTCACTGGATGAGGACCTTGGCCTTGCCGGATTTGACCCCTCTGGGCATCTCCTTGGTTGGCACGGTCAGGGCGCCCGCCTCGATCCCGGGCTTGCCCTCGGCCGAGAGTGACGGCGGTGGGCTGGAGCTGCATCCTACCGTCGAAATCAGAGCGGCGGCGCAGCAGGTCGCAAGGAAGGTTCGTGGATTGTTCAAGATGATACATCCCCTGGGATCTGGATGCCGTCGTCGCGAGCAAGATTGCGCAGGGATCTCGTCAGGTCGAGGCTCGGCGGGTCGCCCAGGTGCGGCGCGGCTCTAAACGATCAAATAGCGAAAGATCGGCCCGGCCAGGGAGAGGTGAATCAGCAGGACGCGGGGAGAGACGTCCGGCAACGGTACGGGGCGATCCTGTGGCCACGAGTACGTGGTGGCTTCATCCTAGGCGCCGGATGCCGATGTGTCCAGACCCCTGCGCATCAAAAATGAGGAAACCGTAAAAAACTCGGTGTCAGCCACGGAAATCCCTGAGGCGAACGACTCAGAACTCATCAAGAAACCCCTGCAAACGAATCTTATTCCAGGTCCGCGTACTCCCTTAGGATTTCTGGATTCAGGAATCCGAGAGACAGCAGACCCGATTGCGATTCCTTCACAAACCCTCAGGTGGTGAGTGCCATCACGACGAGCATCGGGTAGCCGACGTACTTCTCGGCGCGGGGGTATCGGTTGGCGAACACGCGATCCGGTGCGTGCTCGCCGATGTGCTCGATTCGGAGTCCGGCGGAGAGTGCGGCCATCACCATTTCGCCCAGCCGATGCGGGCGGCTACCGGGCTGGACAATCCGGCCGGTCTCGGGGTCGGTGAACCGGGCCTGGCTCCCCCGGAGGAACATCGCCGGGTGCGCCGCCGAGACCACCATCCGCCCGCCCGGGCGGAGCAGCCGATGGCCCTCGTCGAAGAACGCGGAGAGGTCGTCGATGTGCTCCAGCACCAGCCCGCTGACGATCCGGTCGAACACGCCCTCGGGGAACGGGATCGGGTCGTGCAGGTCGTGGACGACGAACCGGACGCGCTCCGCCTCGGGCTTCCGGCGGGCCTCAGCGAGCATTCCCTCGGAGAAATCCACGGCCGTGACGATCGCTCCTTGGGTTGCCATCCGGACGGCGTGCCGCCCGGTCCCACAGCCAAGATCGAGGACCGAGAGCCCGGCGACCTTGCCGATCAGGTCGGCCGCGATCGGTTCCTCCAGCGCGGGGAGCGGATTGGCGTCGTGGTCGTAGACAATCGCCCAGCGATCGTAGCCGTCGCGGATCGCTCGCGTGCCTTCCCAGGTCGTCGTCATGACGGTCGGATTTCCTTTGATTCGTCGATGATGCCGAGTTTCATCTTATCCCAAGGCGGGAAGAGCTCAAGTCGCCGGGACCTTGTTTTTCGGCCGTCGGTTCCGGATCGTAGCAGGCCCGCCCGTCGTTGCGGACGGTCGACGGTTCCGGTCCCCGGTCGAGGCCCCCATGATCCGCGATTCGATTCGACGAGAGGGTCCGATGTTCCTGGCGATCGGCCTGGTCGGGGCGGTTCTGGCGGGGCTGCTGGTCGGTTACGAGCCGGTCGGAGGCGACCCGGACCGGTTGTATCGACCACTCAAGGCCGAGCTCGCTCGATCGCTCGCCCGGGGTGAACTGCCGGTCTGGAGCGATCGTTTCGGGGTCGGTCTGCCGCTCGTCGCCGAGAGCCACGTCGCGGCGTTCTACCCGCCGAACTGGCTACTGTATCGGGCCCTCGACGTCACGACGGCCTACCGCCTCTCGATGTGGCTGCACCACCTGGCCCTCGCCGCGTCGACGTATTTCTACGCGAGGACGCTCGCGGTCCGGCCCCCGGGCGCGGCGGTCGCGGCGGTCGCGTTCACGTTCTGCGGGTTCCAGGCAATCCACTCCAGCCACGAGCCGTTTTATTGCCTGATGCCGTACCTGCCGATGGCCCTCGGGATCGCCGAGCGGTTCCTCCAATCGGGGCGATCGGTCTGGCTCGCCGGGCTCGCGATCGTGCTTGGGCTGCAATGGACCCTCGGCCACTTCCAGGTCCAGGCGTGGACCGGCGGGCTGGTCGTCCTGACGGCCCTCTGGC
>DAHZZC010000384.1 GCA_027435495.1 Planctomycetales bacterium | reverse complement strand
ATCGTCGACAATCGCAAGCCGTCGCTTCGAATCATCGAGGTGAGCCTTCTTGAGGATCGCCCAGCCATCGCGCGCGGTTGCGTGGAACCATTGCAGGGCCTGGGCGGCGCGGGCCGATCGAGCGGCCACCGGTTCGGTCTTCCCTCGCCAGGAGAGGCGGTCCATCCAGTCGCCGAACCCTGTGAGCGGCCGGATCGGCTCCCACCAGAGCCCCTCGCGCCCGGGAGGGTCGCCCCACTCCTGTTCCTTGACGGCGCGCTGGAGCAGCCGGGGCCGGGCGTGGACGTGCTCCAGAACGGTCAGCGCGTGCTTGCAGAGGCCCAGCGAGTTCCGGAGGAAGTCGGGGCAGTCGCACCGGGCTCCGATCGGGTCGATGCCGATGAGGACTGTTCGGTAGGGCCGGGCGCCCGAGCCCGGCCTTCGCGTCGCCCAGAGCCCGAGCATCCGGCCATCAGGCGGCCGGGCCTCAATTCGGAGCCGGTCCTCGTGAGCGGCGTCCAGCCGGCGGAAGAGTGCGTCGAGCGCCTCCACGCGCACGGGCCATTCGCTCGCCGGAACGATCGCCAGGACATGCCGGACCAGCACCTCGGGCGGGATCTTGCCAGTACGCTTCCGGGCGCGGGCCAGCAGGGTCTCGAAGGCCTCAGCCTCCTCGGTCGGGAGGGGGGGCTCGGCGACGGTCAACGACATCGGGCAGACTCGTTTCGGTTGAATGGAGACGATAAGCGATCCCGCACAGGCACCTCGCTATTATTCCCGCGCGGTACTCGCTATGCCAGGATCGGATTCAGCGGCCATGCGGTCAAGGTGGCACGGCCGGGGCGAGGGGTTCGTCCCGGTCTCTCGGCCGCCGGAACCGTGACCACCGACTCGCAGAACGGGCCCGCGCCCAGCCAGACCTCCCGATCGAAGCGGAAGGACCACCAGGCCCACTGGGTCATCACGACCCATCCATTCCGGAAGCCGATCCGCCTCTTCCAATCTCGGATCAACTCTTTTGCTTGCGGAGGTCGATGAAGCCGTAGGGCGGATAATACCCGGTGTGCCCCTTCTTCGGCTGGGTCCGCGGCGCGATCCCGATGATCGTGCCGCCAGTGACCTCCGGATCGTTCGACTGGGTCACCACCAGGCTGTTCATCCCTCCCTTGTTGAACGTGACAGCGCCGTTGAATCGATGAGTCCCGTGATCGGCCGGAGTGAAGGTGTAGAACCCGGGTGAGAACGTCGCCAGCCACGGAGCATTGTTCACAGGTTGCGCGATCTGGAGTTCATGGTAAACGTTCGGCGGAAGTACCGTCCACGAATCGGTCGGACTGGAGAAGCCGACCGTCCCGGTATAAGTCGGCAGCGCCTTGCCGTTGGCTCCCATGGCCGTGACGGTGAAACTCTGCGGCTGGCCCATGTAGCCATACGGCCGGGACGGCTTCACCCGGAATGAGACTGCCGTGAGCGGCATCACGGTAATCATCACCGGTGCGGAAGTGCTCGACGCGAACCGGTTCGTGCCCGACGTGTAGACCGCCTCGACCTCGTAGGTCCCTACCCTCAGCTTGCTGGTCGCGAAACCAACCGGCCGGTCGAACAGCCCGATCGAGGTCCGACCCAGGACAATCGGATGCGAGCCCGCCGTCACGAGCTGCACGTGACCGCTGGTGAGATTGCTGTCGGCGTTATGCACATTTACTGTAAAGGAGATCGCCGCCCCCGCCTCAATGTTACTCGTCGGCGCGATCAGTGTCGTGCTTGTGGTGGCGTTCTGCGTCTTCGCGGTGATTGTCAGAACCTTGATGTCCGATGTGCTCGCCCTGTAGGTCGAATTCGAGGGGATGAATTTCGCCTGAACCTCGGTCTGACCGACGGTCTGAAGCTTCTTCGTGGTCAGGAAAGCCGTGTCGTTGATGCTTCCCGAACCAACCTGATTCACTCCGAAACTCGAGCTGAGCGCCGTGAGGAACGGATTGTTCGAGTTGCTCGCCCCCTTGTTGATCATAATGCTGCCGAGTAGGGTATGGCTGGGCGTGACTGTGTAGATCTCAATCGTGCCTGAGATGGTCTGACCGATCGAGGCCTTCAACTGCTTCGCATTTCCGCCGGGAGCAACGCTGGCGACCAGCGGTATCGGCTGTCCAGCCTCGGCCAGTGAGGCGACCGACTTGAGATTGAGGATCGTGGGCAGACCCGTCGGAGTCGCCGGCGTGGTCGGAGCGCCGAAGAGATTGCTCGTCGTGGTCGTGCTGAGCAGGGCCCGAGATTCCAGGACCTCCAGGTCGCGGCGCGCCGAGGCCCGGTCTGGCCGAGAGTCCCGACCCCGTGGGCTAACCAGAGACGACATCAATCCCTCCGTCGTGCGGAGACCGGGGCCGTCGACGGACGAAAGCCGCCGGGCCCTATTCCTCCGTCTGGGCGCACGAGACCCCGCGCCCGATATTCCGTCTCGCTCGCTCACTGCCTGGCGGGTCCGCCCGTCTCGACATGGTCCCGGGCGCCCGGCCGATCCAATTCAAAAGAAGGGTGAAGGCCGCGCGGTCCCTGATCGAC
>DAHZZC010000383.1 GCA_027435495.1 Planctomycetales bacterium | reverse complement strand
TTGTCTGGAGCTTGCCGGCTCCTCCCGCCGCGATGACGACGTACTGACGGCCGTTCACCTGATACGTCGCGGGAGTCGCGTAGCCGCCGGCAGGCAGCGGATGCTCCCACAGAAGTTTTCCCGTTTGCTTGTCGAATGCGTGAATGCGTTCATCTTTTGTCCCGGCGATGAAGACAAGGCCGCCAGCGGTCACGATCGACCCGCCGAAGGTCTCGGTGCCGGTCCTCGGGATTCCGCGGGCTGTCAGCTCGGGATGCTCGCCCAGCGGGACCTGCCAGGCGATCTCTCCCCTGTTGAGGTCGATCGCCGTGAGGACGCCCCACGGCGGCCGGATCCCCGGATAGCCCTCGTGGTCGAGGAACTTCACGTAACCCGCGTGCCCGTACGGACCGAGGGTGGGCCGGTCGGCTTCTTTTGAGGGGACCAGTGTGATGATGTTCGGAACGTTGTTCGCGTTGACGTAAAGCCGGCCCGTGGTCGGGTCGAACGATGCCCCGGACCAGTTCGCGCCACCGTGGAAGCCCGGGATCACGACCGTTCCCTGCCGACTCGGAGGGTTGAAGGCCGGCCCGCTCCGAATCTTCCGGAGCTGGGCCAGGGCCGAGGCCCGGTTGGCCTCGCCGATGTTCGTCAGGTTCGACTCGTCGAGCGACTGCGCCACGAACGGCGGCGGCTTCACGGGGATCGGTTGCGTCGGCGACGCTTCCTCGCCGGGGATGTCCGAGGCCGGTACCGGCCGCTCCTCAACGTCGAACAGCGGCCGGCCCATCTCCCGGTCAAACAGAAAGACATATCCTGTCTTGGTTACCTGGGCCACGGCGTCCACCTTCTTGCCGCCTCGGTTGACCTTGACGAGGTTGGGATAGACGGGCAGGTCGTGGTCCCAGAGGTCGTGGTGCAGGGTCTGGAAGTGCCAGAGGCGCTGGCCGGTCCGGGCATCGAGGGCGATCGTGCAATTGGCGAAGAGGTTGGCGCCGGGGCGGTCGCCGCCGTAGAAGTCAAAGGCCGCCGAGCCCAGTCCGGCGAAGACCATCCCCCGATCGACGTCGACGCTAAGTCCGCCCCAGGCATTGGCGCCTCCTCGATCCTTCCACGACTCGCCCCGCCAGGTCTCCGAGCCAAACGCACCCGGCTTGGGAACCGTTGGAAACACCCAGGCGCGCGCCCCGGTCCGAACGTCGAACGCGAGGATATCCCCGGGCGCCGCGATGCCAGGCCCCTCGCCGCACGAGACGCCGACGATCACCGTATCCTTCCAGATGGACGGCGCTGAGGTCGGCCCGTACCCCAGACGAGCGACCTTCGGCCCGAGCCCCTCGCGAAGGTTCAGCACACCGCCCCGGCCGAAGCCGGGATCGAGCCGGCCGGACGCCGCGTCGATCGAAAACAGCCGTCCGTCCGACGTTCCGTGAAGAATCCGACGGGCACCGGCCGGGCGGCCGTCGGACCAGTAAGCGCAGCCGCGGTTCACCCCGCCCGAGGCCGGTTGATGCTCGAACGGGTGGTCACGCAGCGGGTCGAACTGCCACCGCTCCCGCCCTGTCGCCGCGTCGAGCGCGACAACGCGAAGATAACCCGTGGTGACGTACATCACGCCGTCGATCACGATCGGCGTGCATTCGATGGTCTTGCCGGTCCGCCCCCGAAGCTCGCCCGTGTGATAGGTCCAGGCCGGCTTCAGTCGGCCCACATTGCCCCGCTCGATCTGGTCAAGCGGCGAGTACCGGATGTTGCCGGGGTCATTTCCCACTCCGGGCCAGTCGACCGTCGGCCCAGATCGGGCCGAGGCCATCACGGGAATCGAGAGCAGGCAGACGAGGGCGGCCAGGGTCATTCGCATGGGAGATCCCCCGGGGAGCAGGCGAGAAAACCAGTGGCCTTCCAGTATATCGCCGGAATCCATCGACGCGAGGCACCGCCCGCTTCCTCGCCACTCCATCAAAATTCCTTATTCTTCTCCGGTCTTCCGGTGTTACAAGAGGAACGCCAGTCGGCCGCTCGGGGGGAACCGAGCACGATTTCCTGAGGCGGCCCGAGTCGCATCGGACCCCGCGGAAGTTGTCCGGGGGCTCTGTCCGGTGGTCGTCGGCGTCAAGAACCAGCCCTGGCCCATGGGGCCCCGCTCCGAATTGCGAGCGGCCCGCTTCTGTTGCATCAAGATCTCTAACGATCCGGGAGAAAGCGACGATGAATGGCGGTCTGGCCCGACGTGCTCTTGGACTCCTCCTGCTGATCGGTTGCGCGGCGCCGGCCTGGGCCGCGGATCTGGTCACGCTCTCGCCACAAACATGGGAGCGATATGTCCCTCATGGCAAGGAAGTAGATGCCATTTACGGCGACTTCGTGCTGGTCAATGATCGGCTGGTCTCGGTCGTCGCAAGCCCGAAACGGGGCCGCAACGCGAACATGACGGTCCGTGAAGTTGGAGGCTGTTTGATCGACCTCACGCGCCGGGACCGCCAGAGTGACCAGCTCTCGGCCTTCTACCCGGGCGCCCAGCTTCGCGACCTTCGGTTCGCCGGAATCGAGGTCGAGGCTCCGAAGGTCTACGAGACGGCCGAGCTGGACCGCGTCTTCGTCCGGGCTCGTCGGGTTGTCCTCCGGCTGGTCGCGCTTCCGCGCGAGAAGGCTCCCGACATCGAGGTGACCTACGCTCTCGAGGACGGATGGCCCTACGTCCTGGTGACCACCACGTTCTCGAACCGTGGAACGACGCCCGTCGATGCCGAGCTGATCGATGCGGTGCGCGCCGATCGCTCGTTCGAGCTCACCCCCGAGGGCTCGACCCACCTGTTCTGGGCCTACGACCGGCATTTCGGCCAGGCCTACGGCGTGGTCGCCGACGGTCATGAGATTCGGGGCTCCAACGGCCGGCAAATGCTCCTCCGCTACCAGAATCGCGGGGGAAAGGTGGCCGTCCGGCTCGCGCCCGGAGAGACCTATCGCCTCGAACGCCAGGTGATCCCCGGGGCCAATCTCTTCGACATCCAGCAGGTGGCCGCCCGCCTCGCCGGCCGTCCAGGGCGTCTCATCCGCCTGAACGTGAAGGACACTGGGGGACATCCGATCCCCCAGGCCGACGTCGTGCTCTCGCGTGGCGGCAAGCCCTCGGCCTGGGGCCGCACCGATGAAAAGGGAAGCTTGCAGGTCGCGACCGGCGCCGAGCCCGGCGAGCTGACCGTCTCCGCCCTCGGGCACGGTTCAAGGTCCATGCCTCTCGGCGCTGAGGTCGGGGACTCGCTTGCCGTCGAGTTACCCGCGGCCGGCACCGTTGTGGCGCGGATCACGGATGAAAAGGGAGCGCCGATCCCCTGCAAGGTCCAGTTCCTCGGCCGAGACGGAACGAAAAGCCCCGACTTCGGCCCCGAGAGCGGCGAGCACGCGATCAGAAACGTCTATTACAGCCACGACGGCCGGTTCCGCCGCGACCTCGATCCGGGTTCCTATGACGTGATCGTTAGTTACGGGCCGGAGTTTGATGCGGTCTTCACCCAGCTTTCTATTGTGCGGGGCCAGGAGGCGTCCCTCGGGGCAAAGCTGATTCGCTCGGTGAAAACCAAGGGCTGGATCAGCACCGACTACCACAGCCATTCGAGTCCCTCGGGCGACAACACCTCCAGCCAGCTCGGCCGGGTTTTGAATCTGCTTTGCGAGCAGGTGGAGTTTGCTCCCTGCACTGAGCACAACCGCCTCTCGACCTACGAGCCTCACCTGCGCCGCCTGGGCGCCGAGGCCCGGATGGCGACCTGTGTTGGCATCGAGCTGACCGGCCAGCCGCTCCCTCTGAATCACCAGAATGCCTTCCCGCTGATCATGCGGCCCCACACCCAGGACAACGGAGGGCCGACCTCCGACAACGATCCCGAGATTCAGATCGAGCGGCTGGCACTCTGGGACGGCGGGAGCGAGAAGCTCGTTCAGGTCAACCACCCCGATATGGGCTGGATGTTCGGCGACCGCAACGGCGACCGCCGTCCCGACGCTGGCTACTCGGGGATGCACGGCAGGATGGACGTCGTTGAGGTCCACCCGCTCCACACCATCTTCGCGCCCCCAACCAGCCGACCAGGCCACGCGACCCAGAACAACACGGTCGTCAACTGGCTGCAACTCCTGAATCGAGGGTTCCGCATCCCCGGCGTCGTGAACACCGACGCCCACTACAACTTCCACGGATCCGGGTGGCTGAGGAACTACGTCAAGAGCCCCACCGACGACCCGGCCCAGGTCCAGACGCTCGATGTGGTCCGCGCCTCGGAGCGCGGGAACCTCGTCATGTCGAGCGGACCGTTCCTGGAGGTCGGGCTTCGCGCCGGCGATGACAACCCGACCGAGGCCATCCCGGGCGAGAACGCCACCGCGCCCAGCGGCCGAGCCACGCTCCGGGTCAAGGTCCAGTGCCCAAACTGGTTCGACGTCGACCGGGTGCAGGTCTTCCTCAACGGCCGACCGGCCGACAAACTCAACTTCACGAGGAAAACCAACCCAGCACTCTTCTCAACCGCCACGGTCAAGTTTGAACAGGAGATCCCGTTGAAGCTCGATCGCGATGCACACGTGATCGTCGTGGCGATCGGCGAACACTCCCGCCTCGGCGCCGTCATGGGTCCAGAGCACGCCGACGATCGCCCGGTCGCTGTCTCGAACCCGATCTTTGTCGACGTCGACGGCGGCGGCTTCAAGGCCAGCGGCGACCCGCTCGGCGAGATTCCGGTCAAGGGAGGTTCGTGAGCGTCGTCGACCGGCCGTATCCCTCGCCCCCGACGATCGGCAACGGAATCGCTTGTACACTTATGGTCGGATCGCCCCGCCGTGAACCGCATTCTATAGTACCACCAGATGAGTTTTGAATCTCCATCTGTCGGTGGCGCGAGAGGATGCGAACGTGGCGGATCACTCGAAGAAGAGCCGCTCCTCGAGGTCGAGGCGAACAGGGCGAGGGATGCGAGGTCGGGGCCGGTGGAATCTCGAGGCGATGGAGCCTCGGATTGTGCCGGCCAGCGCGATTCCAACGGTTGGCCTGGTGGTGCCGCCGCAGGCGTTGATCGGCTCGACGGTTCAGTTCACGGCGAGCTTCCAGAACTCCTCGGCGACCCAGACCGGGTATGGGCCGATCATCGACCTGGAACTGCCGACCGTCGGCACCGGGACGAACAACGGCCTCTCGTTCACCGGGGCGACGTACCTCGGCTCTCCGGTCAAGGCGACGGTCGAGACCTTCGACGCGACGGGCCACGCGACCAACCCGATGGCCTTCGACTCCTCGGGAAATCCCGTCGTGATTACGGGGATCCCCGGCGACCAGCTCGTGATCCTGACGCTTCCGTCCGGCAGCGTGACTCCGGGCCAGCCAACGACCGACGTCACGACCAACGCCAGCGTGAGCAACCAGGCGACGCTCGGCACTCCCCACTGAAGTGGACCCCAAAGTCTAGACCACTGAACCCGATTTCTTAGTTATGGTCCCGACCTTCCTCCGCTCGTCCTGAGCCTCTCTCCGCCTCCTGATAAACCTGGGCTGGCGTCCGGTACTTGAGGCTCGGGTGCGGCCTCTCCTCGTTGTAGAATCGGAACCAATTCGTCAACCCCGTCACCAACTCCGCCACGCTCCGGTAATCCTTCAGATAAACCTCCTCGTATTTTAACGACCGCCACAATCGCTCCTCGAACACGTTGTCCAACGCCCTCCCCCGGCCATCCATGCTCACCGACACACCGGCGGCCTCCAGTCGGCCGGTGAACGACCTCGCCGTATATTGCACCCCCTGATCGGTGTTGAAGATCTCCGGCTTTCCAGTCTCACCCATGCTGAAATGTCGGGCTGGAAAGCCCCAATGAAGACGTCCCGAGGAAAGGTGCGAGCACTCGGGCCGCAGGATCGATGGCGCTCCCGTGGGAGGCGGCAATGACTCCGTCTCCGGCTACCCTTCGACTTCGGCCGGATGAACTCCGGCGAACGCCTTCAGCCCGGTCTCCGAGCCTCACTCTCAATTCCTGGGCGATGGATCTGGAGTGGAGGCACCGGAGGCCCGATCCTCAAGCAGTTCAAGGGCGCGAAGGACGCGCACCGGGTGATCCGTCTGGATCAGGTCCAGACCGTCGCGGACGGCCTGCTGATAGCGTCCGATGTTCTCGTTGATGCCAAGGGCATCGCTGAAGACCTTGATCCCCAGCGCATGGCAGCGATCGATAATCGGACGTGAAAGCATCTGCCAGCGCGCATCGACGGCATAGGGCCGGACCTGTCGCGCCAGTTCATCGAGCTGCGAGGGATCCCCGAGAGGCGGCATCCGCCGGATCTCCGGCGCGATCGCCCGAAGCTTATTCAGATAATCAGCCCCCTGATACACGACCGCCCGGTCCGTAACGCCGTGGCGCGCGAGCGCGGCGACCAGGGCCTCGGGCGTGATGTCCTTCGCGTCGAAGTACAACCCGACCCCCAGAGGGGCCGCGACCTCAAGGAAGGCGTCGAGGGTCGGTACCTTCGCCCCAACGAAATCGCGGCCGAACCAGGAGCCGGCGTCGAGCACCGCAACCTCGGCAGCGGTCCGATTTCGGACCGGGCCGCGGCCAGTTGTGGTTCGGGTAAGACTCCCGTCGTGAAGCAGGACGAAGGCTCCGTCGGCGGTCGTTCGTACATCGAACTCGACGAAATCAGCACCCATCGCCGCCGCCTTCCGGAGCGATGCCAGGGTGTTCTCCGGGGCGTATCGCCCGGCTCCCCGGTGATAAGCGACCCAGGGCCGATGGGGACCAAGCCGCCGGAGCGCCCGCCGCACCAGGACCTCCTCCGGGCGATCGGTCCGGATCCAGTCGGCGCCGGCGTCGGCAGCCCGGTCCCAGATCGCCGGTCGATCGTGGTCGCCGAGCGTGCTGGCCTCGACCCTGATCCCAAGCCTGTGGAAGGCAGCGACGGCCTGGACGTCGAGCGATTGGGCGTCGACCTCGACGGCATGCGGACGGATCTCCTGGACCCAGCACACGAGATCCGATCCGGACCCCCACCGGGCGATCCGCCCGATCCGTTCTCCAACAACCTCTCGGACGGCCCGCAAGAACTCCTTTTCCCCAGAAATGAGCACCTGATTGCCCATCTTCGCGTCGAGGACCTCACGGGCGAGCTGGGCTGGGTCGGCGTCCAGGCCGTCGATCCGGAGGTTGATTCGACCCCGGGCGAGCCGAAGCCCTTCTTTCAGAGTCAGTACGCGATCTCCGGCGAACCGGCGGGCGAAGGACGAGCCCGCGTCCGCCGAGCGAAGCTCGGCCAGAGTCCGGTCGCGCACGGCGCCGGTTGCGTCGGTCCGGCCGTCGAGTCGATCGGCGCTGTACAGGATGTGATGGCCATCTCGCGTTCGCCGGACGGTGAACTCGGCCCAACCGAGGCCGTCGGCGATCGCCGATTCCAGGGCGTGCTCAGTGTCTTCCGGCACGGTTCCCGAACCGACTCGATGCGCCACGACGTCGACGATCCTCGGCGGGCGAACCGACTCGAAGAATGAGAAGGCAACGGGCGACGATTGGGGCGGCTGAGCCGCTACCATCGAGAGGAGCAGACCAGCGAGCATGGTCATGGAAGCGTCTCCGAGTTCCGACCGTTGTTCTGCAACGAGGCGTCATCGCCCCGCGCGACCGTCCTGAGTCGCCGTCCAGGGCGCCGATCGCGTCCCAGTCGCAGCCGACAGCCGGGTCGTCTGCGCGGGCGGGTCCCGAGTATAGACCGCAGCCGTGCGGCTATTCCAGAGTTCCCCGCCATCCGCATGGACGATAACCATACTTTCACAATATTCGCTCTTGTTTCTGGTAGCTACTCGGCGTTACCATCCACACCTCGCCGATCGATCCGCCTCGATTTTTCCGTGCTCGAGGAGCCACAAGGCCATGAAGAACACCCCAAAGACCCTCACGTTTGGATTATTTGCATTAACGATAGCGCTGGCAGGTGTCGCCGGGTGCGACAACCAGGACCCGGGTCAGCCCCCAGTGCGTTCGATCTCGGCACCGGGGCACAAGGCGAGCCTCGCCCCGGATCTCGAAGCGGCCAAGGCGAAGAGGTCCTCGGCCCGTCAATGATTGCCGGCCCCTGAAACCTACCTGGTCCCCGAGGGGCCGAGGCGTCGAGATCGTTCCGTTCGAGTGCCCAGGCAGCCTGGTCGGTTGGACAACCCAGCCCGCTCGAAGATGAGCCAGCCCAGCCCACATCCGAACTCAATGCCCTGCTCAGTGTGGTCCGGGCTTCCGGACGAGGCCGCGCCTCGCCGTCGAACCGACCCGGCCGAATTCGGAGATTCCCGCCGATGCAACGATGGAGACGAGGTTTCACACTGATCGAGTTGCTGGTCGTGATCGCGATCATCGCGGTGCTGATCGCACTGCTGCTGCCGGCCGTACAGGCCGCGCGCGAGGCTGCCCGCCGCGCCTCCTGTACCAACAACCTCAAGCAGCTCGGCCTCGGCCTGGCCAATTACGAGAGCGCGAACAGTGCTTACCCCATGGCGGCGTTCGCCCAGTATCTGCCCTCCGGCGGCATCCAGCAGGCCATGAGCTGCTTTGTGGCCCTGCTGGCCTATGTGGAACAGGCGCCGCTCTACAACGCCTACAACACCAGCCTGGCGTATCGGACCGACATGAACGTGACCGTCTCGGGCACGGGTCTGGGCCTGCTCTGGTGCCCCAGCGACACTCAGATCACCGGCGTCTCCTACACTGAACCGCCGGGTCACGTCGGCAAGAAACTGCCGCAGACGTTCTATTTCACCAGTTACGCTGGATGCTACGGTGAGTGGGCTTCGATCATTTCCGATCCCAGCCCGTCGCTCCAGCAACAGAACGGGGCGATTGTCTCGAACGGCATCAGTCCGGTCTTCGGTTACGGGTCGGGCCTTTCGCGCGGCGGGATCGTCAAGCTCTCGTCGGTCACCGACGGCACAAGCAACTCGATTGCCTTCGGCGAGCACGCCCATGGTCTGCTCAGCTCGACCGACCCCGAGAACTCATTCAACAACTGGAACTGGTGGGTCTCAGGCAACTACGGCGACACGGCGTTCACCGTCTTCTATCCGATCAATGTGCAGAAGCGGACGCAGAACTGGGGCGACACCGTTTCGGCCGGCAAGTACACCGAGGGCGGTGCCTTCCTCAACGCGGCGACCAGCTTCCACCCCGGAGGAGCGAACTTCGCCTTCTGTGACGGCTCTGTCCACTTCATCAAGGACACGGTCTCAACCTGGACCCTCGACAACACCGGCACTCCCCTGGGAGCCGCGCAGAATTCGTCATTGGTCTGGACGATCACCAATCCCTCGCAGTTCCGTGCCGGAGTGTATCAGGCCCTCGGGTCGATCAATGGCGGTGAGGTCATCAGCTCCGACGAGTACTGAGCCGCTTCGGTTCGATGCTCATTTCTTTTTCTGCGGGTCGGGCAGGGCTCGCTCGGTGGCGAGCCCTGTATCCCCCTGAGCCGAAATCCAGGCATCGAGGTCGGCTTTGAGCCGAGCCAGGGTCGCCGCATGGGCGGGTTCCCTGGCGAGATTCGAGAGTTCCCAGGGGTCGGCCGCCAGGTCGTAAAGTTCTTCCGCAGGACGATGATGGTACCGGCGGACAGTCGCCGCGGCCGCCGGGTTCGTCCGCGCCGCCTCGACCCAGGAATTCCAGTATTCCCGGCCATCGCTGTCAGCCCGGCCGCGATCAATGTGGGTGTGGTGCTCGGCCGCCGGGTCGAGGTTGCGGATATACTTCCAGCGTCGGGTGCGCACAGCCCGAAGCGGATACCGGTTCATCGAACCGTCGCCGCTGTGGGTGATGAAGATGGCCTCTCGGTGGTCGGTCCGTTTGCCCAGGAGGACGTCGAGAAACGACCGGCCGCTGATCCCCGCCGGTGGCGCTCCGCCGGCGGCCTCCAGGGCTGTCGGCAGGATGTCCAGCCAGCTCACCAAGGACCTGGCAGTCGATCCGGGTGCTACCCGACCGGGCCAGGCGACAATCATCGGGATCTGGATGCCGACGTCGTAGCCGTTCCATTTGCCGAACGGCAACTGGGCTCCGTGATCGCTGCTGAAGAGGAAAAAAGATTCGGGTCCGAGGTACTTGCGGGCCGCCTCGTACACCATGCCGAGGTCCCGATCGGCGCGTGCCACCGCCGCCGCATACCGGGCGCGCGCCCGGTGTGTCTCCGGGGTATCCACGAGATTCGGCGGCAACGAGCGGCCGGCTGGATCGCCGGCCGGTTTCCTGGGCCACGGAACGTGCGGCCAGTTGGTCCCCACCAGCAGACAAAGGGGCCGGTTCGATTTTCGACGCGATAACCAGTCAACGGCCGCTTCGATGCAATCGTCCTGGTGATAATGATAATGGCTGGCGTGATCAAACCCATAATTGGTGACCTGTGCATAGTGAGCCGTCTTGCCGAAGGAGACGACCTCGTATCCAAGGTCGTGGAAGTAGGCCGGCCACTTCTTCAGATCGGCCCGGGGCGCGGCGTGGTTGAGCATCGCGCCGTTGCGCATCGGCTCCAGGCCGGTGAGCAGGGCCGCGCGGCTCGGTGCGCAGCTCGGCGAGGCGACGAAGGCATTGGTGAAAGTCATGCCGTCTGCCCCGAGCCTGGCCATGTTCGGCGTCGGGACCTCACGCCCCCCGTACGGCGAGCATTCGGCCCGGCCCATGTCATCGGCGAGAAAGATGACAATCGGCGGACGAGATGGCTCATTCCCCCGACCAGGTCCATCGAATCCCAGGATCATGAGCGTTGCGAGCAGGCAGTTCGTGGATCGCATGAGACCTCCCTCGGCCCGGCCGTTGCCTCGCGATCGGGCCGATTCGGCCGGAATGCCGGGTCGAGTGTATCATCCGGCTCGGTCCAGCGTGTACAGCCATGTCAGGGCTGCCAGGGGACCCGCCCGCCGCGCTGAATGTGCCGACTCATCGCCGCCGAAAGGTCCACCGCGATTCCACGCTCCTTCGCGATCAAATTGGTTGTCTCGCGTGGGTCGTTGCGCAGGTTGTACAGTTCACGAGGCCCGAACGGGCTGTCCTGGAGCAGCTTCCAGTCCCCTCGGATCAGGGCCTCGATCGTCTTACCGCCGTAGGCGGTCCCGCCCTCGCGCCGGACGAAGTAAAGCTCGCGACTGGTATCCGGCACCGCCCGGCCGAGAAGCGTGGTGAGGATGCTGATCCCGTCGAGGTCCGACGGGGTCTTGACGCCCGCCGCCTCGCAGAGCGTCGGATACAGATCCATCGTCGCGACGGGCCGCTCGCTCCGAGATCCGGCCGCGATCCGGCCCGGCCACCGCGCGACGCCCGGCACCCTCAAACCGCCCTCGTACATATGTTGCTTCGCGCCGCGATAGGGGCCATTGTTCGCCCCGTTCTTCAGGACGCCGCCGTTATCCGAGGTAAAGATCACCAGTGTCTTCCCGGCCAGATCGAGCCGGTCGAGGGCATCGAGCACCCGGCCGATACCGGCGTCCATGTGCTCGATGAGCGCGACGAGCCGCGTCCGCTCGGCGGAGAGACCCGGCTGCCTTTCCCGCACCCGTTTCTCCCATTCCGGCGGCGGCTGGACCGGGTCGTGAGGCGCGTTGTAGGCCAGGTAGAGAAAGAACCGTTGATCGGATCGCGCCCGCTCTTCCAGGTACTCCACCGCCCAGTTTGTGAACAGATCGGTCGCGTGCCCGCTGGGATCGATCTCTTCGCGGTTCCGTCGCATGTAATTGATGCCGTGGCGGCGATGCGTCGTGTAGTCGTCCATCATGTCGCCGAGGTAGCCGCGGAAGGTGTCGAACCCACGGTCGTTCGGCGTGTCGGGCGATTTGAGGCCGAGATGCCATTTGCCGATGATCGCCGTGTGATATCCGGCGGATTTCAAGAGCTTCGGCAAGAGGACCGCCTGCGGCGACAGTCGCCCCCACGAGTTCTCGGGATGCGTCCGGATGACACCAGGGACACCCACCCGATCGGGATAGCAGCCGGTCAACAGTGCGGCCCGGGTCGGTGAGCAGACCGGGCAGTTGGCGCGGAAGTTTTGCAGATCCATCCCCTCTCTGTAGAGCCGATCGATGGCGGGTGTGCGAATGTCGGCCGTGCCGAAGGCGCTGTAGTCGCCGCGGCCCTGGTCGTCGCTGAGGATGACGATCAGGTTCGGCGGAGCGGCGCAGGCCGTGGCGACCCATTCCATCGGAAAGCTCAAACCGATGAGCATCAACAATGCCAGGGAACGCATGGGTGTCTCGTCCTTTCGCGTTCTCGACCTTCGACTTATTTCCACCCTGGCTGATCCCAGAGTCGATAGGGGTCGTCGAGGCGTTTCATCTCCTGGAGCAGCAAATCTTCGAGCTCTCGGCGTCGTTCGGCGAATGCGGGATCGTCGGCGAGGTCGGTCTCATGCGGACTCGTCCGGTGATGGTCGGGTAGGAATTCGTTCGGGTTCTCGGCGAGGTTGAACAGCTGCGTCCGACGCACCGTGCCGTTGAGGACATCGTACTTGATCAGCTTCCAGTCGCCCTTCTTGACGCATCGCATTCCCGGCTTCGTCCCGCCGGAGTAGGCGCCGTAGAGGACATCGCGAACGGTCGGCTGTTTCCCTTCGAGGACCGGCCGGAAACTGATCCCCTCAACCGTGGGCGGCGGGGCGATCCCGGCGAGGTCGCAGAGTGTCGGCAGCACATCCAGCAGGTAGATGTTACCGGGCGCCCGAGTACCGGGTCGGATTCCCGGTCCCCTCACAAGGAACGGAACGCGCCACGTGTGCTCGTACAAGTTCTGCTTGCCCTGGAGGCCGTGCCGCCCGATCGCGATCCCGTGATCGGATGTGTAGATGACATAAGTATTGTTCAGCTCACCCATCGCTTCGAGCTGGTCGAGTACGCGGCCGATCTGGGTGTCGATATTCTCGGAGCAGGCGAAGTCGCGTCCGATCTCGTTGCGGATCGTGCGTTCGTCGCGACGCTCCCAGACGCCACTGACGTCGACCTCGTCGCGCAGGCCGGGATGGCCGATCGGGAAGGGATGCTTCGGGAGATAGTTCACCGGCAGCGGCGGCTGGTTAGGATTCGCTAGCGGCCGGGTCGCGCGATCCGTGTGGTTGACCGCCCCGTACCTGGCCAGCAACTCGGGCTTACCGTCGCGGGTGTCGTGCGGGTGGGAGAATCCGAAGTAGATGAGGAACGGAGCCGCGTCCTTCCGTCCCTGCCGATCGGCGAGGTATTGCAGGACCTGGTCGGCATGCCAGGCGCTGCCGGTCGCGTCGGTACCGCCCCGCCGGGTAGCGTCCTTGCGGATGTCGAAACGCCTGTTCGCGGGCTCGTAGCTGTTGCCGATCTTGCAGGTCCGCATTGTTTCGTAGCCGGCCCGATGGAAGACGGCGGGGAGCGTGTTCTCGGCGATATCCGGCGGCACGAGCTTCGGATCTCGAGCGTTCGGGTTGCCGAGGGCTTTCTTCGACTGGTCGGGGATGTGCCAGACAGTCCGTCCCGTCATGATCATGGTGCGAGAGGGCGTGCAGACCGCGCCGCTCCAGGCGCCCATGTGGTGGGCGGCATCCAGGACGATCCCTTCGCGCGCCAGCCGGTCGATGTTCGGCGAGCTCAGCCGAGAGCTGGGGTTGTACGCCTTGAAATCGAACGGCGACTGGTCGTCGACGAGGATGAACAGGATGTTCGGGCGGGTGTCCCGGGCGGATGAGGTGGAGGAGACGAGCAGGCAAGCCGTCGCGAGCAGCAGTCGGATCATCGGGTCAGCTCCGTGAGTAGTCGGGGATTCGCGTCTCGGAGGGAGTCGGCGAAGCGAATCACCAGCGGACGGTCCGGCGGCCGACCTGGTCGGCGGCTCCGGCTTCGAGGTGTGCGAGCGTCACGGCGTCGGGGCGGTCGGAGCCGACCGTCACCGTGTACTTTCCGGGCCCGAAGACTGGTGGACGGAATGTCGGCCCCGGAACCCGCACGACGTAGAGCGTCTCACCCGATCGATCCTCGACAACGCGCAGGACGGGGTGGACGCCCGGATCGAAGACCAACTCCGGGAGCCAGGCTGAGGGCGTCCGGCCGTCGTTGTCGTCCCAGTCCACCGTGATCGGCCAGCCGGGGAACTGGCTCTCGTCGCCAGCCTTCGCGGCCGAAAAGCGAGGCCAGCACTCGAAGGTAACGGTCCGACGCGTCTTGTCGAAGCGGGCCACTCCGTAGCCGTCGGCACGCTGCTTCTCGTCGTGGATGTTGCCGGGGTTGGCGTAGGCGAGCATCCGGATCTTGTTGCCCAGGCCGTCGGTGAAATCGCCGGTCCAGGGGAGGGGACTGGCGGTCACTGGGTTGGGTCCGGGCTTCTCGTCCTCGGGGTGCCACCATCGCCCGTAGATTGTGTTGATCAGCGCCGGGCTGGTGAAGCCGTACGGACCATCGCTCTCGCGGTCGATCCCGTGCTTCACGACCACTGCCAGGTGCTGATCGCCGCAGAGGTGGACGGCCCGCACCCGACGGATCGCCCGCAGAGCCTCCCGGCGGCCCGACTGCGGCCAGCCGTTGCAGTCGAGGTCGGCGAGGAGCCGGCCGTTCCGCTGACCGTGCATGTGAACCGCGCCGCAAAACGCCGTCTGCGAGAGGACCGCCTTCACCACCGCCCCGGTCCAGTCGGTCGACCAGTCGGCCAGGAATCGCATCTGGCGGTCGCCGAGGAGTTGCAATCCCTCGACATCGATCGATTTCGGGTCGTACTTTGGATCGTTGATATGATCGGGGCGCGGCCCCATCTTGGGGATCTTTCCCTCCGGTCCGCTCTTGAACTTGCGGTCCTCCAGGATGGCGAAGTCCACCCCGCCGAGGCGTAACCGGGTGAAATAGACGGTGATGCCTTGCCGGACCGGCGCTGGATCAACCGGGTCGGGCAGATGCCACGTCTGCTGTCGCTGGACCATATTCACATAAGAAGCTGGAAAGAAATATCCGCCGTCGGCACCGTCGCGACGATGGCACCGCTTGCCGTCCTCGCCCCAGAGGTTTGGGTGTCCGACGTCGTGGTCGTCGGGGATGGTTATGGTCGGTCGGTCGCGGATCAGGTCGCGGAACTGGAGGCCAAACTCGATCCAACCGGCGGTGTGCTGAGTCTCTCGATAGGTCTGGTCGCCGGCGAAAAAAAGGAGGTCCGGATCCTGGTCGAGGAGGTGCTGGACGATCTCTGGCCGACGGCCCGCGGTCCGGCTGGAGTTGCACGACATGTTCGCCACAACGATCGTGTTCTTGTCGATCGGATCGCGACGGATCATCCCCTCGAACATGGCCCTCTCGCCGTGGCGGACGCGATACCTGACGTTCTTCGAGGCGTCCCATCCCTCGACCCGGAAATGAGCGCTCCAGCCCGGATAGACAACGGGGGCTTTGAGGAGTTCGATCCAGGTTCCGTCTCGCTCGATCTCCAGGCGGGCTTCGTGGAGTTCGTCCGGCCGAAGCGGGTAAAGCTGGGCCGAGAGCTTGAGCACGCCGTGGTCCACGGTATAGAGGGCGAACACGACCACCTGATCGCGGGGAACGTCGAACAGCGGCGGCGCATTCGGGCCCTTCGGGGGTGCTTTCTTCCACCACTCGCCCGAGGAGAGCGAGTCGAGATCCGGGAACTCGTCACCGAAGGGACGCGGATCGGTGGAGTCCGCCCGAGCCGTCGATCCGAGAGCGAGGGCGGCGAAGGCCCCCAGCCCGAATTCGCGACGATTCGGCCGGAGCGGGTCGGAGGGCCCGGGAGGGGAGAAGCTGTTCATGGATGGTGACCTCGGTTCGATGCCCCGGACGGGCCGGCGGGCTGATCCCCAGATTCGGATCGGCATCCCCGAATTCCGAGGAGCGATCGGACGAGGGGTATTGTGGCGCCCCGGACCGCGCGACGCAAGCGTCCCTCGCCTGGGACCGCCCAGGCTCTCCAATGGGGTTATCCCGGGGTTCGCCGGCAGGGCACCATCAACCCTGCGCGGCCTGATCGAAGCCACGGCTCCCGAGGATGCTGACGGCGAGCTTCGTCGCCGAGCCCCCTTGTGATTCCAGGATGGCCGTCGCATGCCGGATCTCGGCGGCATTGGGCTGTGAGTGGAGGTAGATCGCGTAGAAACTCTGGACAATCTGCTCGTCGACCGCGGCCGAGTTGACGAACCGATCCACCAGTTCCCGACGACTCAGCCCCGCTCTCAGGAGCGAGGTCCAGCCCGCCACCTCCGACGACGTCGGCTGCTGCCCCAGGACCTCAAGGTACAGGTCTTGGACGAGCATGCTCGGATTCGTGTGCACGGACTGGTAAGCGGGAGAGTTGAGGATCGAACGAACGACCTCCTGCTCCGACCCGCCTTGCCGGAGACGCGACACGAGCCGGCCCGATCCTGCCAGGGGTGACGTCCCGAGGAATGCCTCCGAGTAGGCTGCGACTTCTTGCTGGCGATGTTCCCGGGAGTTGAAGATCGCGTGAGCGACCTCGCGACGAGTGACCCCGTGGATGATCTGGCGGACCCAGTGCGCCTCCTCGGTCGCTGTCGCAGCCCGGCCCAGGACGTCGTGGTAGAGCGACTGCACAAACGACTCCCGAGGGCTCGTCGTCGCCGACGAGCCCGGCGCGGGTGAGATCGGCACCGGTGTGACGGCCGAGGTCGGCACCACGCCGATCACCACGTTGCCGGTCGCGTCGAGCCCCGTGTGAGCGACCGAGAAATGACCGCCAGCGCCCATCGTCGTCTGGACGAGAACCGGGGCCGAGCCCGGCGCATAACCGGGAAACTGGAAGACCCCGTTTGCATCAGTGATCGCGGTCGGGTCGCCCGGGTCGAGGTTCCCGTTGTGGTGGAGGTCAAGAAAGACCAGTTGCCCGCCCAGCCCCGGGCCGGCCGACACCGACCCGCTGACCGCCGGGACGTTGTTCGACCGGAGGTCCAGGTACACCATGCCTGTCAGGTCGGGCGTGACCGAGACCGAGACCGACGACGTCGTCGTTGAGATCGTGTATCCCGCGTTGCCGCCGTAGATCGCTGTGATCGCATGCGCCCCGACGCTGAGGCTGGCGGTCGAGAGCTGCGCGACCCCGTGCGCGTCCAGCGGCACCGTCGCGATCGGGACCGAGCCGTCCTCGAAGAGGACGAACCCGGTCGGGATGGCCGTCGCCGGCGCCACGGGCAGCACCGTCGCCGTGATCAAGGCCGGGAGGCCCAGCACCATCGCTCCGCCGCCCGAGAGCACGGTCTGCGTGGAGGACTCGGTCACGATCTGGCCGATCGGCGGCGAATAGCTGGAGAGGAAGTCGCCCGATCCCTCGAACTGTGCCGTCAGGATCTGAGAGCCCCGGGGGATGTTTGTCGTGGAGAAGGTCGCCACGCCGGCGGTCAGATTCGCCGTCCCAACCTGTGTGGTCCCGTCGTAGAAGTCGACCGTCCCCGTGGGAACGCCGGCGCCCGGCAAGGAGGCCGTGAAGGTCACCGACTGGCCAAAGACCGTCGTGGCGGCCGAGGTCGTGACCGACGACGCCGAGTTGTCCTGGATCACGATCTGGGTGACCGGGGTGGAGTTGCTGTTACTCGTCAGGTCGTTGGTGTCGCCGTTGTAGACGGCGGTGATCGGGTCGGAACCAA
>DAHZZC010000382.1 GCA_027435495.1 Planctomycetales bacterium | reverse complement strand
CGCATCGAGGGGGCGAACCGGTAGGTGAGGGCGGTCATGTGGACGACACCGCTCTCACGGGCTGCCTCGTACATCTCGCGCACCTCAACCGCCGAGAGACCCAGGGGCTTCTCGCACATCACATGCTTCCCCGCCCGGGCGGCGGCTACCGAGATCGGTCGGTGCGTATCGTTGGGAGTGCAGATCACCACAGCGTCGACGTCATCCCGTCGGCAGACCTCTTCCGGGTCCGTCGAGGCGAACGGGACATGCCATTCCTGTCGGCGCTTTTCGAGCAGCTCGGGATCGGTATCGCAGATTGCCGAAAGCTCGGCACGCGGATCGAGCCGGAGCCCGGGGAGGTGATGGTAGGTCGTCACGGCACCCGTACCAATGAACGCCACCCGGACCGGCCGATCTGCCTTCGTTGCCATCGAACGTCTCCACTCGCGAGGTCCTTGCCTTGTTGCTCCCGTCGTACTATCTTGCACGGGCATTCGCAAGTCCCCGCCCTCCGGTTTCTAGCCAATTCGAGGATATCGGCAATGGCCACCGACAAACCGATCCGAGTCGCAATTATCGGCCTGGGATTCGGGGCTGAGTTCATCCCCATCTACCAAAGTTATCCCGGCGCCGACATTTACGCGATTTGCCGGCGCGATCGTCAAGGTGTGGACGAGTGCGGCGATCAGTATGGAATCCGGGTCCGGTATACCGACTATCGCGAGCTGCTGAAGGACCCAGAGGTCGATGCCGTCCACATCAACTCGCCCATCCCGGATCACGCCTGGATGTCGGTCGAAGCGTTGAAGGCAGGCAAGCATGTCGCCTGTACGGTCCCGATGGGAACGACCATCGACGAATGCCGCCAGATTGTCGAGGCGCAACGGGCCAGCGGCAAGGTCTACATGATGATGGAAACCGTCGTTTATAGCCGCGAGTATCTTTTCGTGAAGGAACTTTATGAGAAAGGCGAGCTGGGCCGGTTGCAGTTCCTTCGCGGCAGCCATCAGCAGGACATGGACGGATGGCCCGACTACTGGCCGGGCCTCCCGCCGATGTGGTACGCGACACACTGCGTCAGCCCATGCCTCGCGATTCTCGGCAAGCATGCACAGAGCGTCGTCTGCCACGGTTCGGGACGCATCCGGGAGGATCTGATCGGCCGGTATGGCAGTCCGTTCGCGATTGAAACGGCGACGTTTACCATTAAGGATTCGGATGTGGTCGCCGAGGTGACGCGTAGCCTCTTCGACACGGCCCGCCAGTATCGCGAGAGCTTCGACGCCTACGGAAGCAAGAAGAGTTTCGAATGGCAACAGGTCGAGAACGAGGAGCCGGTGATCCACACCAAGAGCACCGAGGCGCACCCAGTCCCCGAACCGGAGATTCCTCAACGAGTGAAGGTCCCCGACTACGCTCACCTGCTGCCCGGCCCGATCCAGCGGTTCACGACCAAGGGAGTTTATAGTTCGGAGGAGGGCGAACAGCATCTATCCTTCACCCAGGGTGGTGGGCACGGCGGATCGCACCCTCACCTCGTCCACGCCTTCCTGAGCGCGGTCCGTGGTGAGAAGCCGGCACTGCCCGACGCCGAAACCTCGGCCAACTGGACAATGGTTGGCCTTTGCGCCCACGAATCGGCGATGAACGGCGGAAAGCGCGTGGATCTCCCGGTCTTCTGATCAACCCACAAACCACGGCGGGCTTCCGGGCATGGTCAGGGACGCCCGCCGGGTTTCTTTCTCAGGTCCTGGTCGATGAAGACCGTCTCGTGCAGGTCGCCGTGGATCTGGAACGGCCGGATGCGCCGAGACGTGCAATTTGAGAGGGCATCCCAGGTGGGGAAGGTCAGCAGAACGATCAAAACGGTCCGATAGACCAGGCTGCCTGCGCCCGGGAATCGCCTCGCGACGGCCTCGGTTCCGGCGGCGATCGTCAGGAAGAAGGCCGGTGTCAGTTCCAGAATCAGTCGTCCGTGGAACGGGTACCGCCGGGCGGCGGAGGCTGCCATTGCCATCGCGATCGGTCCGGAGAGGAGGACCCATACTCGCCAGGATCGGCGGGTGAGCGCCGGAATCCCGAGGAGGAATAGTCCCAAGGGCAGGATGACACCAAGCTGGACTCCATCGGGGCAGAGTAGATTCAGCGGGTTGACGAAGACTTCCAGGAGCAGATTGGCCGTCTTCGACAGATCCTCGGTCGTCATCGGAACGCCGATGCGTAGGAACGCGAAGTCCCAGAACCGATACATCGTGGTGTAGAGGCTCAAGAGAGCCTGAGAGGCCCGGTAGGCGATCGCAAAATCGGCCAGCCAGGCGAACCCCACAATGAGCCAGAGTGTGGCAATCCGGCCGCGCCGCGCGAGCGCCGCGTCCACGACCAGCACGAGCCCGCAACCGACCACCACGAATGCCGACGCAAATGAGAACCAGGGCGCGATGGCTAGAAGAACAGCCATCCAGGTGAGGAGACGTGTCGTAGGCTCGCCTCCCAGCGCCCGAACCGTCCCCAGGGTGATTGCCAGCCCGATGGCGAGGTCAATCATGTACGGCTTC
Organism: Planctomycetales bacterium; assembly: GCA_027435495.1. GTDB lineage: Bacteria > Planctomycetota > Planctomycetia > Isosphaerales > Isosphaeraceae > JAKAUH01. Next base: position 8,280 of record DAHZZC010000382.1, on the reverse strand, counting down.
AGCTCGCTGGAATAGTAGATCAGGTCGTCGGAGAGGGCGAAGAGGGCCAGCGCCACCAGCGCCGGCCGCCTCGGCAGGACTCGCCGGGCCAGTTGCGCGAAGAGGAAGATCGAGGCGATACCGGCCGCAAGCGGGATGAGCCGCAAGGCGTAGTTGCGAGTCGAGACGAACGTAGCGATGACGCGCTCAGCGACCAGGAAACCCAGAGGCGCGAGCTGGTCGTTCCAGAGCGGCTCGAAGAAGTCGAGGACGGGCTTGTCGACGATATTGCCCCGGAGAGAGAGCTCGTCGAGCCACATCGCCCGGTTCCAAAGATAGGTGACGACCCGTAGCGCCACGCCGAGCCCGATGAGGATCGCTTCGGGATGTTCCCTCGCCGTCCGTACCATCGGTTGCCAGTCGATCCGGAGCTCTCGTTTCCAGAGGGGCGTCGGGCCGGGAAGGGTCGGCGAGGACATCGGCGCGGATTCCCAAGGTGAGAGTCGGGGCAGCTTCAGATCGACTGCCATGCTAACAGAACGTCCGAGGGATCGTTATGATCGACTCTCTGAGATCGACCGACGACCGGCCCTCGCGAGGAGCACCGAAGACGATGCGCATCACCTGGTACGGACACGCGGCCTTCCTGATCGAGACGAACCACCTTCGGATCATTCTCGACCCCTACCGATCGCCCGACTGCGGCGGTTACGAGCCGATCGGCGAGCCGGCAGACCTTGTGATTGTCAGCCACGAGAACGATCGATATCACAGCCACCTCGGGCAGATTGTCCCGCCTTTCGAAACGATCCGGGCCCCGGAGATCGGTCCTGACGGGATGGTGTTTCGGGGCGTCGAGATCGGCGCGGTGATGGTGTACGAGACTCCAGAACGACTCGCTGGCGACGAGGTCGCCATGGTATACCTTCGATCGGAGGGCCTGAATGTTGCCTTCCTCGGCGACCTCGGACACGATCTAACTCCCATCGAGCTCGAACCGATCCGGGGCGCCGACATCGTTCTGGTGCCGGCCGGCGGGCCGCCCACGATCGACTTCCCGTCGATCCCAGGGCTCCTTGCCGCGATCGGTCCCCGAATCGTGATCCCGATGCACTACAAGACGCCGAAGATTGACCTCAACATCCAGCCGATCGAGCGATTCCTGGAGACGATCCCGGACTTCCCAGTGATTCGCCCAGGAACCTCCTCGTTCGAGGTCACGCGTGACAGGCTCCCCAGGACAATGACAGTCATCCGCCTCGAGTATGCGCGATGATTGATTCTGGACGGTCGAAATCAGCCTTTCGGAGCCTCCGCTTCTCGGAGCCGATGCAGGCCCTGCTGCGCCTCCTGGTCGAACACATCCCGATCGATGGCGAGTTGGTACCACCCCCGGGCCTCGGCGGACAGACCGGCGACCTCGCAGGCGTGCGCCATCCGCTTCAGGTCGGCAACAGAGACGACGGGCTCGTCTGGCTTTCCGATCCGCGTGACGAGATTGTAGACCTCGTCAAGCCGGTGAGATTGGTCGATATACGCCTGTGCAGACGACCGATCGCCCTGAAGGATCAGGGCTTTCCCCAGCTCAGAGGTTGAGACGCGATCGTAGGGCGCCTCGCTGAGAGCACGGCGAAAATGGCGGACAGCCGCCTCCCGATCGCCCCGCCGCAGCGCGATCCTGGCCCGGAGACGCTCCAGCATCGGATCCTCAGACTTCGTCGACTCGAGCCGCTGGAGGGCCTCAGCCAATCGGCCGCGGTTCAGATCCTGCTCCGCCCGGAACGCGAGCACGGCGGGGTCCTCGGCGGGAAGAGGTCGGAGCAGTTCGTCGACTCGACCTTCCTGACCCGGCGATGCGAGCAGTAATCGGGCCATCGCCAGACGAGTCTCTCGATCGTCGGGATCGGCTTCGAGGAAGGGTTTCAGATCCTCGGCGCTCTCGGTGCCCCAGTTGACGAAATGCGTCAGACACCATATATACATATCGTACTGATTGAGCGGCACAATCCGGGCCATCTCGTGGAAGGCGGTGTCGAGCTCGCCACGACGGGACTGCATCCCAAGAATGTAGATGAGTTCGCGCCGTGCGCCGATCAGGCGAGGATCGCGGTCGATCGCCTGTCGGTAGGCGGCCTCGGCAAACCGGAGACGATTGCGCCTTCGCTCGATCAGCCCGGCAAGGTAGAGGGCCTGAGCGCCGAGATCGGGTTCGTCGACCAGCCCGCTGAGTATCTCCAGCGCCTTCTCGGATTGACCCGCCCCGATTTCGATTCGGGCCTGAAGGAAACGGTCTTTCGGGGTCAGGGGCCGGAGCGCGGCGAGTCCTCGGATGTCATCTTCGGCTGCCCTCCAGCGGTTCGCCTGCAGGTCGGCCTCGGCGCGCCGGGTCAGTTCCGCGGCATCCGGCCCGGCCAGTCGGCGGCCGAGGAGGAGACCGGCCGCAATCGCCGTCATGGCGATCGACCCCGCGAGGAGACGTGGAACCGAAATACGGGAATGCTCACGGTGCGCCGGTGTTGTCGGGCTCGACGGTGAGCGTGTGGGTTTTGCTTCGCTCATTCAGCGCCCTGAACTTGCCGTGATAGACGTGGACCTGGCTGGCGTGCTTGACGCGGACCTGCCAGTGCGTCGGCTTGGAGATCCCGCCGAAGCCCCCCCAGTAGACGACGTACCATTTATACACGCCCGAAGGTCCGGCGCCTTTCACCTTCTCGGAACCGGGACCATCGGACTCGACCATCCAGTAGATATTCTCGGGCCCAAATCCCTTGGTGTTGTCGACGTCGAGTTCGCCGCCCTTGTTCCCCTTCGGATCCTCCCAGTAAATCTCCTTGCCGCCGGGTTCGATGACGTGAAGGTCGAGATCCACGTCATTCGTATCCCAGAGAAGGGTAAACTGCGGATCGCCGACCTTGACCTGTACGCCCCGGATCAACTCGCCGCCGTTGCCGAATCGGGCGATCCCGAATCCGTCGCCATCCCCGGCCCCTGGATTCCGAACATCCAGGCCGCCGCCTCCGCCTGGGGCGGGATTCCGGCGAACGACGGCGCTCGGCTCGATCGGAGCCATCTCGAGCTTTTCGAGAGCCGGCGAAAGCAGGGGAGTCTCCTCGGCGGCCATCGGCGATGGGGGCATCGGCAGGGGGGTATTGATCCCGCCGGAGAGTGCCTCGGCGCCGTCGAGGCCGTCAGGAGAGCCGGCCAGCCGCGAGTCAAATGTCGAAGGGCGCTTCGCTTCCGGCGAGAAATAACAGAAAGCCATGACGAGCAGGAGTGAAACGTGCAGGCCGCACGAGGCAACCCAACCACGAAGCGATTCAGGGGTCCACCACGATTCGGGCTCGCTCGGAAGCTCGATGGAAAGGGGAGGCACTGTCGACTTCGATGGGGGCGGGCCTGCCGTCGGGACGGTCTGAGCGACCGCCGGGCGCGTCCTCTGGATGGGGGATGGGCTGGCGGACATCACCACCCTCGATTGGACTGTCGATCCGATACCGAGAACGACGTTTCGTCCGGGACGCGTAACGATGAAGAACGGGATCAGCGGCCGTCACGGACGACCCCCACTTCTATCATACTCAGCATATCAAGCCCGATCGCTTCGCAGGAAGTCCCCAACCGGTTGCGGCGTCCGGCGCGGGCGGATAAAAGGGAATGATGGCCTGTGGGATACCCGTCGCCCTGACGATCCCGGCCCGGTCTCCGAGGTCCTTCTCAATGGATACGCACGAGTTGAGGCAACTGTTCCGGGATGTCCAGGAGGGTCGGATCGGCCCTGAGGAGGCGGCTCATCGTGTTCGGGTTCGCCCGTTTCAGGACGCCGGAGACTTCGCCAAGGTCGACCTGCACCGTCGACTCCGCTGTGGCTTTCCGGAAGTGATCTTTGGCCAGGGGAAGACTGCCGGCCAGATCGAGGCGATCCTCCGAACCATGCTCTCGCACGGGCAGGGAGGACTGGTGACCCGGGTCGACCCGCTCGTTGCCGAACACCTGCGCGGTGCCTTCCCGGAAGGCGAGCACAACGCTCTCGGCCGGACGTTCCGCGTTCAGGGACCGGTGACTGACGAGCCGAAGCTCGGCCGGGTCGTGATCGTGACCGCCGGCACCAGCGACTTGCCGGTCGCCGAGGAGGCCCGCGTTACCGCCGAGGCCTGGAATTGCGAGGTCACACTGGTCGCCGATGTTGGCGTCGCCGGCCTCCATCGACTCCTGCATCAGCTCCCACGGTTCGAGGATGCCGACGCGATGGTCGTCGTCGCCGGAATGGAGGGAGCCCTGCCGAGCGTCGTGGGCGGGCTGGTGAATTGCCCCGTGATCGCCGTGCCGACCAGTATCGGCTACGGCGCCCATTTCCAGGGGCTCGCCGCGCTACTGGGAATGCTCAATAGCTGCGCCTCGAACGTGGTGGTGGTGAACATCGACGCCGGATTCAACGGCGGCCACATGGCCGGCCTGATCGCCAGACGGATGGGCCAGGCCCGGCTCGTTGCCGCGCAGTCCTGATTCTCCATAGACAGCGAACGAATCATCGATCCCGAGGCAGGTCGTTTCATGGCGATGGAACTGGAGCAGATCGACGCAATCCCGAGGCTCGCCCCCCGTGCTCGCGACGGGCACAAGGGCCGATACGGGACGGTACTGGTAATCGCCGGGGGCCGGGGCATGGCCGGTGCCGCGGCCCTCTGCGGGGCCTCGGCACTCCGTTCGGGGGCGGGGCTCGTCCGCGTGGCGACCTCAACGGAAGTTCAACCCGTCGTCGCCTCGTTCGAACCCTCCTACATGACCTATCCCCTCCCGTCCGGTGAAGATGGTCTGATCGATTTCCTCGGGTCGCAACCCATCTTTGAACGGCTGGTCGAGCCGGCCGATGTGATCGCCGTTGGCCCGGGCCTCGGCCAGTCGGAAGATCTCCGGGGACTGATCCGATTCCTCATTCAGGAGGTCGACAGGCCGCTGGTTCTCGACGCCGACGCCCTGAATCTGCTCGCCGGACACGTCGACTGGCTCAAGTGCCGGTCGCGCCCGGTCGTTCTGACACCGCATCCGGGCGAGTTCGCCCGGCTCGTCGGCACAGAGGTCGACCTCGTGCAGGCGGATCGTGTCCGCCACGCCGCCGAGCTGGCGAGGATCGCCGATCCCGTCGTGGTCGTCCTCAAGGGACAGGGCTCAGTTGTGACGGACGGGGCGCACTACTACATCAACGCGACCGGCAATCCGGGAATGGCGACCGGTGGGGCGGGCGACGTGCTCACCGGTGTGATCGCCGCGCTCATCGGCCAGGGGCTCTCCGCCTTCGAGGCGGCTCGACTTGGCGTCTTCGCCCACGGGCTCGCCGGTGATATCGCACGCGATCACCACGGCGAGGTCGGCATGATCGCCGGGGATATCGTCGATTCCCTTCCCGACGCGTTCGCCCACCTGACGCCGGATGCCGATGGATTCTGAAGAAATCCGACGTTCGTCCTCGGGTCGGTATCCATTGACCTATCCGGCTTGCTCGATCGGCCGTAGAATACAATTTCGCGGGCGTCGGGGCTTCAGAAGGGCCGCCGCCCGGCCGATCGGTGAAGAGAGCAGCCAACTCGTCGTCACGAGCAGGGGAGGTCGGAGTGTCATCGCACGAAAACCCGCCGTCGGCCGCAGCCGCCTGGACCTATCGGATGGAAGTTTCCCCGACCGGTCAAACCATGCCCGCCATTTCCAACACCAACGACCCGATCATTCTTCTCCACCTCCTCGTCAACCTGCAAAACCAGACGCTGGAATCGCAACGCCAGATTCTCGAAATCCAGCGCCAGCAACTGGAGATCAGCCGCGAACTCTTGCAGGTGAACCGCGAGCAGCGGGCTCGTCAGGGCGCGGAACTGGAGCGATGGCAGGCCGGTCACGAGCACGTTATCGATTCCTGCCGTGAGACGCTCGGCCGGCTGGAACAGGTGCATGCCGCCCTCATGAGCGATTTGGCTAGCTATGTTGAGGACAACCACGAGAATTTGCTCGAAGGGGATTTCTCACTGAGCGATTTCGTCGATCGTTTCGGTCCGCGTCTGGCGCACCTCAACACGATGCTCGCGGTCCTCCGGCCGCTCGCGGCCGCCAAGAATAAGACCGAAGGTTGATCCGCGCCCTTCGAAAGGCAAATCGCCGCGAGCCAATTGGTAAAGGCTCGCGGCGATCATCGATGTGATCTCGCGGTTCTCGCGATCAATATCGGCCGTAACCGCCGCCGGACCGGCCGCCTCGGCCACCGCCACCGCCGCCGTATCCACCGCCACCACCACCATATCCGCCGCCGCCACCACCTCCGCGCCAGCCGCCACCGCCGCCGCCCCCACCGCCGGGGCGAGGCTCGCGAGGCCGGGCCTCATTGACGGTGAGCCGCCGTCCATCGTGCTCCTGGTCATGCAGGGCGTCGATGGCCGACTGGGCTTCGGCGTCCGAGCCCATCTCGACGAAGCCGAAGCCCTTGCTCCGGCCAGTCTCCCGGTCGGAAATTACTTCCGCGCTCTCCACGCTGCCGTACGGGCTGAAGATCTGCTCCAGGTCGGAACTGCTCACCCGATAGGAGAGGTTTCCGACGTACAATTTCTTACCCACTCGATCAATCTCCTCAGACCAGGAGTCCCGGCCCGCTTGCAGGCGACGCGGGCCGCATCGCATGGCCGCCCTGGCGGCCCAGGTGGGTGGAAAGGCGAGAGAGGCGAGCGTACAGATTCCGAACGGATCTCTGACAGGCACTCGGTCGATTTCCAACCATTCTCTATTGAATCGTGTGTCTGGGATCCCGGATAGAGCAAATCTTCGAAAAATTCGATCCCCAGTCCTCGTCTCTCCGGGAAGGGCCGTCGACGCCGAGACTCAAGACGCCGGAACGCTCTCGGAGGACCCCGGACTTTTCAATTAGACCGGCTCCGGAGCTTTACGGGAACCGAATGGACGGGGGAGCTTCTGCCAGAGCTCATCCTTGAGAGCACCGATGACCTGCTTGCCGCAGTCCGAGACGACATCTGAGAGCATTCGGGCTGCCCTCGACGTCGCTGATTTACGGACGTAATTCCTTGGCTGCGCGACAAGCGAGCCGCAGTAGGTCCTGGTGATCATTCCGATCCGCAGCGTCAGAAAAGCATTCGCACTGCCGCTGATCATCGAATTGACCGCAACCGAGGTAATCACCTGGAGCCCGGGAATCGCCCCACCAACGGTCCCCAGCGAGGCGGCGACCATCGGCTGAATCATCTGGTGCAGCTCGACGCTGTCCAGTTCGCCAGCCACGAAGGCCGTGGCCGCGACATTGCTATAGAGATGGGCCATCTCGCGGATCGAGGGACGCTGATAGTAAATGTGTGCGATCCGCCAGACCATTCGTGACTGGGCCGCCAGGACAAGCAGGGCATCGAGTCGGCCGCTCTGCGAGACAGCGGTCGTCATGAAGACCATCCGGGCCATCTTCCGGACCTCGCGGTCGGCCTCAGCATCGAGCGACTCGAGCGCACGCTCCACATCCCGGCGCGTCGGCCTTGGCCCCACCGGCTCTTGCAGATACGGGTTTGAATCCAGACGGCGTCCCAGTTCAACCAGGTGCGCCTCGAATTCCGGGCCACCCTCAGTCTCAGGCGGAGTTAACGCGCGAGGCATCCTCACAATCATCAGGATCGGGACGCCTACCAGACCCGAGTAAATCGTGATCAGGCCCCAGAACGTGGCAACTCCCAGAGCTGGGTGGGCCCTGCCGGCCAGTTCGACCACCTGGGCCGTCTGATTGACCACGATCACTCCGAAGCTGAGCAGCACGAAGCTACTCCCCAGCAAGACCAGCAACTTCAAGGTCTTTTTCATCGACTCGCGTCCCGGCCCGGATTCTTTGAGGGATTCGTCGCGCCACCCCATCCCGACCACATCCCCCACTCCATCGTTCGCTCGGGGATGCTCTTTATTCACGGGGACCCGGGTCGTTTTGCCCGATCTCCCGTCCTGGCCCAAAAAATTGTATCCGAATCGTCGTCCTGATGCGCGGGGAGTAGTCCGGAAATCCGGGAAGCCCTCGATTCCTCCTCAGGTCGTGTAGTCGGCGTTCAGGCGGACATACTCGGCGCTGAGGTCGCAGGTCCAGAACCGGCACGACTCTCGCCCAGACTGAAGTGTCAGGCGAAGATCCACGGGGCGTCGGCTCCGGATCGAGTCCGAGAGGACGCGATCGTCGAACAGGACCGGGGAACCGTTCGCGTAGACCGGTACCCCGTTGATGGCGAGCGAGAGCTCTCCCTCCTCAAACGGGACCCCGGCGTAGCCGGCGGCCGAGAC
>DAHZZC010000381.1 GCA_027435495.1 Planctomycetales bacterium | reverse complement strand
CACGCCAGCCCTGAAGCAGTTGCGGACGATGGTCGTCGGATCGGCCGTCGAGGTGCCATCGGATCAGGTGCTTCAGGTCGGAGACGGTCGCCACCAGCGACCCGGCGATCCGGTGCTGGGCGCAGCACTGAGCCATCGCGGCGGAGAGCAGGTTGGAAACGGTCGAGAGACCTGGCGGCTCCTCGAACCGAGCGGAGAGGTCGGGCAGGTTTTCGTCGGGGATGGACCTGGCCTCGTCGATCGCGTCAAGGATTTCGTCGGCGCGGCTCATCAGTCCGGGTCGGTTGAAGTCGCGGAGCGCTTCCAGGCCCTTGCGGTTGGTCGGCTGCCGCTTGGCGATCGCGACGAGAAGGTCGTCTCGCATCACCTGGCGGAGCGGACGGTTCTGTCGGCGGGCCTCGTCCTCGCGCCAGAGTGAGAGCCGGCGTGCCAATTCGAGCCCTCTTCGCCCGAGCTGGTTCAAACCGGGTAATCGCCGCCAGCGCTCGTCGTCGGCCCGGCGCGCGATCTCACCGATGAAGTCGCGCAATTCCTGCTCGACCCATTCGGTCCGGCCCAGCTTCGTCAGAGCTTCGGCGAGGAAGTCGGCGATGTCCAGCAGGTGTCGGACGTCATCGAGCGCGTAATCGACCTGGGCGGCCGTGAGGGGGCGCTTCCGCCAGTCGGTCCGGGTCTCGCCGCCCGCAAGCGAGACGCCGAGCACCTGGCCGACCAGGTTCCCGAGCGAGAGCGGGTAGCTGTACCCGGCCAGGCCGGCCGCCAACTGAACGTCGAAAACCCGATCGGGAAGCCGACCCGTCCGGATCTGGCAGATCCGCAGGTCCTCGCCCGCGGCGTGCATCACGACGTCGAGCGCTGGGTCGCAGACCGCCTCCCAGAACGCCGAAAGGTCGCGGATCGCGAGCGGGTCGATCAGCGCCAGGCGATCGCGGGTCGCGACCTGGACCAGGCAGAGGACCGGCTCGAAGGTGTCCTCCGAAACAAATTCGGTGTCGAAGGCGAACCGCCCCGAGGAGCGGAGATGATCGACCAGCGATTGAAGCTGCGCCGCCGTGGCGACCAGCGAGGCACCCGATGAGGCGCTCATATCCGGGCTGTGTCCCCGCGATGAGGCTCCGCGCCCTCCCCATCGCCCTGCCAAACCGCCCCCAGGCTCGATCCGGTCCCCGCGCGGGACGGCGCCGGATCGCGACCCCCGACCACCGATCGTCAGGGTTCGAGTTCTTCGAGAAACCGCAGAATCACGCCGTTGGAAACGGTCGGGTTTTCGTAAGGCGCCAGATGTCCGGCCGCCGGGATCACTTCGAGTCGGGCGCCCGGGATGGCATCGGCCATCGCCATCGAATCCTCGGGGGGGGTGATCGCGTCGTGCTCGCCGACCAGCACGAGCGTTGGAACCCGGATCGATCCCAGGAGCTCGGTCCGATCGGGCCGGGTGGCGAGCGCATGGAGCGTGCCAACCACCCCCCGGGCGGAGTTCCGTTCCATCATTTTTCGCATACCGACGACGAGGTCGGGCCGATACTCCTCGGTCGATTTGGAGAAGAATCGAGGAAGCATCACCTCGATCGCCGGCCCCGGATTCCCGGCCCTCGCCACGGCCTCGGCGAGCTCGCCGCGCTTCGCCGCGGCCTCGGGCGTGTCGGACGTCGCTCTTGTGTCCATCAGCATCAGCGCCCGGACCCGCTCCGGATACCGGGCGATGATCGAGAGAGCCACATATCCACCCATCGAAAGGCCGCCAACCACCACCGGCTCCGCCAACCCCAGGGTATCGAGCAGCTCGATCACATCGTCGGCCATCCCGTCGATCGAATACTGGCCGTCGGGTGCCGGAGAATCGCCGTGCCCGAGCAGGTCGGGCGCGATCACCCGATACATCGCGCCGATGGCCGAGAATTGATCCTTCCACATCATCCGGCCGATCGGGAAACCGTGGAGCAGGACCACAACCGGGCCCGGCCCCTCGTCGCTGAACGCCAGGCGCATCAGGCTTCTCCTCGCGAGTCGGAGTCCAAACAACGTCCCCATTCTAACCGGCTCGGACACCACGGGGCGACGATTCCCGATCCTCGAACTCGAAGGAGACGGCGCCCGGGCCGTTCATCGAACCGGCGATCGAGGGCAGCACGTCCATTATAGCGTCTTATGCAACGGGAATTGTCTGCCAGGCCCGCTCTCGACGCCGCTTCATGGCTTCCCTGACAATCTCGTCCCGATCATCGACAGCATCGCGCATTGAGCCCAGCAGGGGCGGCTGGGGTCGCGGCTGTTCGTGCGTGATGGTCCGGAGGAGCAGGCGAGCGGCATCGGTCATCGCGTCGTCGACGGTCGAGAATCGGCCGCTCTGAACGACGGCTTCGATCGAGGTTTCCACCTCGGTGGGCAGATGAATCGTCATGCTCTCGCTTCTCCGGGAAGCGTCAGCTTATCAGGGAGAGACTTGGGACGGAAACATCTTGATCCCTGGAGCGGGACATCGTCCTTCCGTGGCTCTCTACACCGGCTTGTGAAGCTGCTCCCGAAACTGCTCCAGGTGGGACCGTCGGCCGAGGAAGACGAGGGTGTCGCCGGGTTCGATGGTTTCGTCGCCCGAGGGCGGGAAGATGAGCTGACCATCGGCTCGCTTGATCGCGACGACGATCACGCCGGTCCGCCGTTTGATGTCGGCCTCGCGGACGCTCCGGCCGGCGAGGGCGTGGTCCGGGGTGATCGGTAGTTCGTCCATCTCGATCGCAACGCTGGTTCGTTGGGTGACCAGCTCGACGAACTGCACGGCCGCCGGGTTGGTTACCAGCGAGACGATCCGGTGGGCGCCGATCGCCGCGGGCAGGACGACGTGGTTCGCCCCCGCGTGCTTTAGCTTCCGGACCGTGCTCGGCTGCTCGGCCCGCGCGATGATGAGAAGCTTCGGGCAGATCTGGCGGGCCGTCAGGGTGATGAAAACGTTCTCCGCGTCGTTCGGCATCGCGGAGATCAGGACCCGAGCCCGGCAGATCCCGGCGTCTTGCAGGATTTTCTCCTCGGTCGCATCGCCGATGACGCAGTGGAAGCCGCGCGTCTCGAACTCCTCCGTCCGCTCGGCGGCCAGGTCAACCACGACGAACGGCTGGCCGGCGGCCTCCAGTTCGTCGCAGACGAGCGACCCGACGCGTCCGTATCCGGCGACAATCGTATGGCCCGACATCGATTCAATCTGTCTCATCTTCCGTTGCCGCCCGAAGTAGACCAGCAGTTCGCTCTCGGTCAGCGACTGGACGAACGACGCCAGCGTGAACGCCACCGAGCTGATCCCCAGCCCGATTACCAGGATTGTGTGCGCCCTCGCGAACGGCCCGTCCAGCGGACGGACCTCGCCCAGCCCCACGCCCGAGATCAAAATGATGACCTGGAAGAAGGCGTCGGCGAAGGTCCAGCCGATCCATCGATAGCCGGCGACGCCATACAGGATCACCAACTGGATCACGCCAAAGCCGAGAAAGACCCTCCGGACGGCCCTGCGCCGCCAGAACGGAGGGATCAGCGTCTTTGGAAGTTCACTCGGCACGTTGGCTCGTCCGATCGTCGACGTCGGGATTCGGAACGGGTCGAGGGGCCGGCTGGACTCACTCGCGGCGGGTCCGGACAAGCTGGTTGAACGCGACCGCCAGGATCACAACCGTTCCCAGAACGAGTCCCTCGATGGTCGTGCTGTCGATTCCCTTGGGAGCGACCTGACCGGTCCCCTGGATGACGATCTGTGTCAGGAGCAAGCCGAGGACGGTCCCTCGAATCGAGCCGATCCCGCCCGAGAGGCTGCATCCGCCGACCACCGCCGCCGTGATCGCAATCAGCTCGTACGAGATCCCGAGCGAATGGTCGCCCAGACCATTCTTGCCGGCGAAGAGCACTCCACCGAGCGCAGAGAGAAATCCCGAGACACCGTACACGATGAACTTCAGCCGACGAGTCCGGACGCCGCTCAGCCGCGCGGCCGTCTCGTTCCCACCCATCGCGTAGATGTGCCGGCCCAGCACGGTGTTCCCCATCAGCACGCTGAAAAAGACCGCCGCGACCAGGAAAATCCCCAGCGAGACCCGGTAATCGTCGCCGAGGAACCGGAAGGTATCGTAGCGGACCGTCACCGTGTGATTGCCGTCGGCGATCTTCGCCAGGCTCCGCAGACCGGCCATCGTCGCGAGGGTCGCGATGAACGGTGGAAGGCGCACCATCGTGATCAAAAAGGCGTGAAAGAGGCCGATGAGCAGGCCCATCAGCAAGGTCAACGAGATCGCGATCGCCACCAGCCCCGCCGAGGGTGCCGCGGCCGATCCGCCGCGATGGAGCCAGTCGGTGAGAAGCTTCGCGCTCATCACCGAGGCGAGGGCGACGAGCGAACCGGTGGAAAGGTCGATCCCGCCCGAGATAATCACGATCGACGCACCGATCGCCAGCAGACCGAAAAGCGCCACATTGTGGAAGAGGGTCTGCACCCGATACCCGTAGAAGAACGCGTGGCTGGAGTCGAGGAAGTAGATCACCAGCAGCGCCGCGGCGATCGCGAGCAGGAGGCCCCATTCCGGCGACCGAAAGATGCGGAGGACGCTCAACGGACCGCCGCGGGCGGGACGGGATTCACGCTCGGAAACGACAGGGACGGTCGTGGTCATGGCGATTGGACTCGGGATCTCGGGAGAGGGATTTCCTGGGGTCGCGGATCGATTGGCGGCGCGGGACTATCCCAGCCGCATCCCGTGCGCGATGATGTTGCGCTGGATGTCGTTGGTCCCGGAATAGATCAGCCCGCCGACGCTGTCGCGCAGCTCGCGTTCCAGTCCCGTCTCCTCGGCGTATCCGGCGGCACCGAAGAGGCGGACGGCGTCGACGCTGTTCTGGTGGAAACTCTCCGAGACGAAGAGTTTCGCCATCGAGGCAGCAGTCGATGCTTCCTGTCCCCGAGCGTGCAGGTCGGCAAACCGATAAATCATCAATCGGCTCGCCTCCAGCCGGACGGCCATCTCGGCGAGCCGGTTGGAGACCGACTGGAACTGCCCGATCGGCCGGCCGGACTGCTTCCGCGTCCGGGCCCGGTCGATGCAGCGCTCCAATTGCCGACGCATCGTGCCGAGCGAGGCCGAGAGAATCGCGCCTCGCTCCAGCTCCATCGCGGCGTTGAAAATCGTGGCGCCTCGGCCTTCTCGACCAAGGAGGGCCTCGGCGGGCAATCGGCAATCCTCGAAGGCGAGCTCGCCCATCGGCACACTCTTCATTCCCATCTTGGGGATCTCGCGGACGACCCGGAAACCGGGAGCATCGCGCGGGATCAGAAACGTCGAGATGCCGAGAATGCCGCGGCTCGGGTCGGTCGTCGCGAAGCAGAGATACAGGTCGGAGATCGGCCCGGCGGTGATCCAGGTCTTCCGTCCGTTGAGGATCCACCCGTCACCGCGACGCTCGGCCCGGGTCTGCATTGCGAAGATGTCCGAGCCGGCTTCGGGCTCGCTCGCTCCATTCGCGCCCAGGATTGAGCCGTCACAAAGTCCTGGCAGATAGCGCCGCTTCTGCTCCTCGCTGCCAAACCGGGCGATCGGCAGCGTGACCGTCCACAACTCCGCATTCAAGGCGAAGATTAGCCCGGAGTCCTCGCAACCCTGGCCAAGGGCTTCCATCGCGGCCACGGTCGTCGGCAGATCCTCACCGCGCCCACCGTACTCGGGCTCGACCGGAAGACCGGCGATACCAAACCGCGCACAGCGCCGAAGTCCTTCACGCCAGAAGCCGTACTCGTCGCGATCGGCGGCCTCAACCGCCAGCTCCTCACGAGCAAAGGCCAGCGTCGTGTCGTACCAGCGTTGTTGCGATTCCGAGAACGAAAAATCCATTTCTTACAATTCCTTGTAATTGGTTCCTGGTAATTGGTAATTGGTAATTGGTGCCGGCCTCCGGTCTGTGTCGGCGCCCTGGCGCCATGCAAGCATTCCCCCTGATTACCAATTACCAGGAACCAATTACCAATTACCAGGAACCAATTACAAACCACAAATCACGAAGACTTCAAATTCTTACTCGCCAGCCACTTCTTCATCTCGTCGATGACGATGACGTTGTCGCCCTTGACTGGCGAATCCTTGGTCGGGACGACGATGCGAACGCCGGTGTCGATGGTGTCGGTGCCGTTCGGGAGCATTTCGTCGATGACCTTCCTGTCGTCCTCGACGAGAGCCTTGAGCAGTTTGACGCCGCGGTAGCCCATCTCATAGGGGTTCTGGCAGATGGTGGCGTCGATCTTGCCGTCGACGACGTCCTGAACGGCGAGTTCGTCGAGGTCGAAGGTGACGATCGTGGAGGACTTCCGGCGATCGGGGA
>DAHZZC010000380.1 GCA_027435495.1 Planctomycetales bacterium | reverse complement strand
CGGCGACCGTCCTTTTGATTGGCCCCGAGCAGCTCGACCTCTCCCGGGTCAAGGCCGAGCCGAACGTGGTCCACATTCCCCAGCTTCTGCCCGAGGATATGCCCTCTTATGTTGCCCACTTTGACGTGGGGATCATTCCCTTCCTGCGCAACGAATTCAACCGGCTCTGCAACCCGACCAAGTTGAAGGAATATCTCTGCCTGGGGTTTCCGCTGGTCGCCGCCAGGCTCCCGGCGTTCGAGCCCTACGGCGACCTGATTCTCACGGCCGAGACGCACGACGAGTTCCTGGAGAAGCTGGATCAGGCGATGGCCGACCACGACCTCGAGAAGGCGAAGCGCCGTCGCGCCTCCGTGGCCGATTCCGACTGGAACAAGGTCGCCGCCGCGATGGCCGAGATGCTGGCCTGCCCGGAGCCGAAGGGCGACGCCGGCTGATCGTCGCCGGGGCTCCTGGGGTCGGCTGGCCGTTCGACCGGCGGCGGGTCCTTGCCAATCCCCAGAGAATTCGCTGAAATCAGTCGGAGTGGGACGAAAGCCCCTCGGCCGCCGAGCGGGACCGTGCGAGCGTCCGATTCCCTGCCCTCCTTCCTCGCCACGTGCCGAGAGCCCCCGACCCCGACCGGATGACCCGGCGGCGGGTGCTACGAAACGAGGCGTCGATCTGCTATCTTACCCGCGAGCCGGGGCCTTCCGCCCGACCGCACAACCGCGATCCCCGAATCCCCGTACGAGGAGGTCTGACGTGGCGTTACGCGTGGGCATCAATGGATTTGGACGCATCGGCCGCCTGGTCTTCCGCGTCCTGGCCGAGAAGCCGGGCGACTTCGACGTGGTGGCGATCAACGACCTGTCGGATCCCAAGCACCTCGCATTGCTCCTGAAGTATGATAGCGTGCAGGGACGGTTCAAGGGGACCGTCGAGGCCCGCGAGAAGAGCATCATCGTCAACGGCAAGGAAATCCCGATCACCACCGAGAAGGATCCGGCCGAACTTCCCTGGAAGAAGCTCGGTTGCCAGGTGGCGCTCGAGTCGACCGGCCGGTTCACCAACCGGGCCTCGCTCCAGAAGCACATCGACGCCGGCGCGGAGCGAGTCATCCTGTCGGCCCCGGCCAAGGACGACCTGGACGCCACGATCGTCCTGGGCGTCAACGACAACATCCTCAACAAGAACCACCGGATCATCTCCAACGCGTCCTGCACGACCAACTGCCTGGCCCCGATGACGAAGGTGCTCAACGACGCCTTCGGAATCGAGAAGGGGCTGATGACAACGGTCCACGCCTACACCAACGACCAGCGGGTTGCCGACCAGATCCACGAGGATCCGTATCGGGCCCGGGCGGCGGCGGTGAACATCATCCCGTCGAAGACCGGCGCCGCGGTCGCGGTGGGCCTGGTGATCCCCGAGCTGAAGGGGAAGCTCACCGGCTTCTCGCTCCGGGTCCCGGTGCCGGTCGGCTCGGTGACGGACCTCACGGCCACGATGAAGTCGCCGGTCACCAAGGACCAGATCAACAACGCGATGAAGGCCGCGGCCGAGGGGCCGATGAAGGGGATCGTCGAGTACGCGACCGACCCGCTGGTCTCCAGCGACATCGTCGGCAACCCGCACTCGTGCATCTTCATGCCCGACCAGACGCTGGTGATCGACAACATGGTGAAGGTAATCGCCTGGTACGACAACGAGTGGGGCTACTCCAACCGGACCGCCGAACTGTTGACGAGGCTGGGCTCGCTCTGATCGGTCTCGGCCCGGCGGCCTGTCCGCGAACCTCTGTCCCGAATCGGGGCGGCGTGCTCGCGGGCGGACCGCCGCGCGCCGATACCCTGCACCCCGGGGGATTCGCATGTCGAAGCAATCGGTTCGCGACATCGACGTGGCCGGCCAGAAGGTGCTGGTCCGCGTGGACTTCAACGTTCCGCAGACATCCGACGGCCAGGTGGCCGACGACCGTCGGATTCGAGGCGCCCTGCCGACACTCAAGGCCGTCCTCGACCGAGGCGGGAGCCTGATCCTGGTCAGCCATCTCGGCCGGCCGAGCGGCGACCCGGCCACCGACGCGCCGTTCCGGCTGGACCCGGTCGCCGCCCGGCTCGGCGAGTTGATCGGCCAGCCGGTCAAGAAGGTCGGCGATACCATTGGACCGGAGGCCCAGGCCGCCTGCTCCGCGCTCCAGCCCGGCGGGATCGTCGTCCTGGAGAACGTCCGGTTCAACAAGGGTGAGAAGAAGGGCGATCCGGCCTTCGCCGCCAAACTCGCCGGACTGGCCGACTGCTACGTCAACGACGCCTTCGGCACCTGCCACCGCGACGAGGCCTCGATGGTCGCCGTCCCCGAGCAGTTCCCGGCCGACCGCCGCGGGATCGGGTTCCTGGTCGAGAAGGAACTGGAGATCCTCGATACCCTGCTCCGATTCCCGAAGCACCCGTACGTCGCCGTGATGGGAGGCGCCAAGGTCTCCGACAAGATCCTTGTCATCGAAAACCTGCTCAAGAAGGTCGACCGCCTCCTGATCGGCGGCGCGATGACGTACACGTTCCTGGCAGCGCAGGGGGTCCCGATCGGATCGAGCCGCGTCGAGGCCGACAAGCTCGACCTCGCCCGCCACGTTCTGGAAATGGCCGGCGAGAAGATCGCCCTGCCGAGCGATCACCTGATCGCGGATAAGCCCGCGGCCAGGGCCCAGACCAGGGTCGTCGGCCGCGCCGAGATCCCCGACGGTTGGTTCGGCATGGACATCGGCCCCACAACCGCCGCCGAATACGCCGCGATCATCAAGCAGGCCGGAACCGTCGTCTGGAACGGTCCGATGGGGATGTTCGAGGTCGAGGCGTTCGCCGCCGGCACCCGTGCGGTGGCCGAGGCCATGGCCGCCTCGCCCGCCGTTACCGCCGTCGGCGGCGGCGAGTCAGCCGAGGCGGTCGAAAAGTTCGGCCTGGCCGAGAAGGTCAGCCACGTCTCCACCGGCGGCGGCGCCTTCCTCGAATCCCTCGAAGGCAAGGCATTCAACTCCCTCAAGGTGATCCCCGATCGTTGAGTGTCAAACCTTGACCGCTCCCGTTTTCCCTGTCATGCTCCAGTAACACGACCGTCGAATCCATGACGGCCAGCGTTTTGGATCGGTAGTTCCGGCTCCGGGGATCCTGGCTGGGTTCCCCGGGGCGAGGACCTGGCCTGGATTCCGCCTGGCTCGCCCTGGCGGGCGGAATCCCCACCTTGACTGGGAAGGCGATCCCGAGATGAATCACGGATATCCCTGCGGCGGCTCCAATCGAAGACGATTCCTGGCCGCCTCCGCGCTCTCGGCCGGGGCTTTTCCCCTGGCCCTCGGCGCCTCGCGTGCGGCGGAAGACGCTCCCTCGCCGATTGGCCGGGTGACGCATCACGGCAGCGAGGGGCACCCGAAGAGCAAGTGGGCCGTGCCGGGACTGTATCCGGGGCGCGTCATCGAGGTCCGTGACCCTCGGATGATCCACGACGGCAAGAAGGACGTTCAGGCCATCAAGTCGGCCATGGATCGCGGCATCCAGGCGCTCACCGGCGCGACCGACGCCGTCGAGGGGTGGCGGCACTTCTTCGAGCCGGGCGACGTGGTCGGGATCAAGGTCGTCCCCAACGGACAACCGTTCGCCCACTCCTCGTTCGAGATCGTTCTGGAGACGATCGAGAAGCTGATCGCCTGCGGCGTGAAGGCCCGCGACATCTTCGTCTACGATCGTTATCGCGGCGAGTTCATGCAGGCCGGATACCACAAGATCCTCCCGGCCGATATCCGCTGGGGCGGTCTGGATCCCGACGGAAATCAGACCAAACTCGATTTCCCGGCGTTCGCCAAGGATCCGATCGCCGGCTTCGACCACGATGCCTATGTCTGGATGGACCTGGTCCCCTACGGCGACGACCCGAAGGACGACCGGCTCTATCGGTCGCACCTGGGCAAGCTGGTCGCGCGGACGGTCAACAAGATCGTTGCCATCCCGGTCCTGAAGGACCACGGCTCGGCCGGCGTGACCGGGGCCCTGAAGAACATGAGCCACGGGTCGGTGAACAACGTCGCTCGATCGCACCAGACACCGTTCACCAACGTTTGCAACCAGTTCATCCCGACGATGGTCAGCCACCCGATCATCCGCGACAAGTTCGTCCTTCAGATCATGGACGGAATTCGAGGTGTCTACCAGGGCGGGCCGTTCTCGTGGGAGGGCGGCAAGTACACCTGGGAATACAACGCCGTCTTCTTCTCGACCGACCCGGTCGCGCTCGATCGAATCGAGTGGGACATCGTTGACGCCAAGCGAAAGCAAGAGGGCTTGCCGCCCGTCGCCGCCTCCGGCAAGGTCGCCCTTGATCCCCTGAAGAAAGAGGGATTCGACGTCCGGCAACCCCAGCACATCGCCCTGGCCGGTGCGCTTGGCCTCGGGCGGTTCGATCTCAAATCGAACAAGGGCCGTCGCCACTCGATCGATCACCGGGTCGTTCAGGCCGGTTGATCGATCGATCGGCCCGGCGGCCCCACCCAGGCGCCGCCGGGCCAGTTCGCCTGGATGAAGCCCTCGTCGCGTTGTCGCTCCCGGATCGACTCGGGTACGATGGGTTGGAGAAATCGTACCGCTCATTTCTCTGACCGACGCCGAATCGAGTCGATGGAAGCTACGATGGGGTCTCGCTGGCTGAGGCAAGCTCTTCCCACTGTCCTTTTCCTGGTCCTGGCGATCGGGTGCTCGGGATCTGGGACGCGAGTCGATCGCCAGAGCGTCCCAGATTCAAAAGCTCAGGCCGATGAGACCGCGCTCAAGGCGATCCGGTCCGGGCGCCTGGACGAGGCGTTTGCTCGATACGATCGGCCCGGCTCCTCCGGTCCGACCGTGGCCGAGCTGGTGGCGCTGGGGAGAGTCTTGCTCGACCGCGACCGGACGGTCCTCGGCTGGGCCGCGATGGAGGCCGCCCATCGGGTCGATCCCAAAAATCCCCTCGCCGATCGGGCGCTCGACGAGCTCGGGCGATCGCTGGCGCTCTCGTCGGGCACCGATCACGCGTCCCGGCGCCAGGTGGTGGAGGGGGTCGAACATCTCGGCTCGATCCCGGATGGTCCTGGCCTTGGCCTGCTGGTGATGGGCCTGGCGCGATTCGCCCCAACCCCGGCAAGGGAGCGTGCCTTCCTCGATCGCTTCTCGATTCTCGATCGCGCCCCGCTTCGCGAGGCGAGCGGTCCCTCGGGGGCCATCAAGCTCATCGCTCAACTGCTGATGCGGATGGGCCGGCCGAGCGAGGCGGCCGACCTGCTCGGCCCCTTCGCCGAGGGACTCGATCCCGATCGCGAGGCGGCCTGGCTCCTCAGCCGGGCGGCCCTCCAGCTTGGTCGCGACGAACTGGCCGACACCATGCTCGAACGTGCCGGCGGCCCGGATCCAGGCGCCTCCCGGGTCGAGCCCTCGCCGTATGTCGGCTCGCGACGGTGCGGCGATTGCCATCGACATCTCTATCGGATGGAACAAACAGAGAATCCGCACGCCCGGACGCTTTCCCTCGGCTCCGACCTGGCCAGTGTCCCGCTCCCCGACGCTCCGATCCCGGACCCGCTCGCGCCCGGCATCCGCCA
>DAHZZC010000379.1 GCA_027435495.1 Planctomycetales bacterium | reverse complement strand
CGGGCCGATCTCGGCCGCGGGATCGGCGTGGGCGTTTGTCGAGGCGCCCAGGCGAATCCCGCGGTGATGGGCGGAACGCCCCCGTCGCGATGGGGCTATTTCTCCCACCGACACTTCACGATTTGAGTCGAGCGTCTCTTCAGAGGTTCGCTCGGCACCCGGTGGGTTGCGGCCGCACCACGCCTCTGTCGTCGAGGCGTGGGCGATCCTGTTTCGTCAGGCTGCCTGGCTGGCCGACTCGTCGTCGATGTGGTGAAAGGTGTGAAGTTCGAGACGGTGGAAGACCTCTTCGATCACCTCGAAGGGTTCGCCGTTGATGGCCCAGAGGGCCTCGATCACATCGCCGAATTCTCCCTCGGGCTCGTCCCAGAGGACGAGGAAGTCGCGGCCGTTACGGACCAGAACGTCGGCGCCAAGGTCATCGAGGTGATCCCAGATCTTCGCCGCGCGTCCTGTCTCGATCGAGAACGACCATCGCATCAGGTCGGTTGTACCGGACTTCGGGTCGTGGCTCATGGTCTCCCTCCTTGCCTCAATGGGGTGGATCGGCCGGCGCCGGCGGTTCGTGGATTTCGACGCCCGAGTCGATGATGTCTCATTCGACCGACGTTCCACAGCGGATCAGCCGATCTCGCAGAAGGGCCGTTCGATCAGGACTCGTCTGCGCGATGGCGCAACCTGCGACGGCTCTCGACGCCGAACAGTCACCGCGACGACCCGCATTCCCGGACGGAAGTCCCCAGCCTCGCCAATCGGCGCGACCTTTCCAGTTGCCGCCATTTCCAGCTCCGATCCCGATTTGATCGATGCAGGATGGCCTTCGATGGCGAGAGCGGCCCCCTTGAAGTGACGCAGTTTGTCTCGTCCGGGATCGAGCCCTTCTGAGGAAGAGACCTGTTTGAAAGAACAATGCCGCCTGCACCATCCTGGAAGTTGATGCCCTCCTGTCGAGACGGTTCCTTTTCACAAAAAAACCCGCACGCCCCGGCCTTGGTTGGCGGGACGTGCGGGCTGAATCGATCCGGTAGCCAGGGCTCTGATCGCAGTCACCTGTCGGCGCCGAATCGGCGCCGGTTGGGCTCACTTGACCTTGTGGTGGTGGACCGGGTTCCCGGTGTGGTGGTGGACCGGGTGCGTGTGGACGACATGCGACTTGTGCACTTCGACGGTCGCCATGTGGCTGTGGACGACCCCGGCGGCGCCGGCGGCGTTCAGGGCGAGGCGCTCTTCGAGGCCGTTCACGGTCGGGCGGAACTTCTTGCGCTGGCTCATCGGGTCGATCTCCGGCTTCGTAGGTTGGTTTCAGGGCGATCGAGGGAGTTCGGCGATCGGGACTTCCGTTTGACCGCGTCACCGAATCATCCCCGCTACACTCGTTAACGGATCGACGCGCGCCGGATTCGCGCGGGAATCGCGGACTTCGAATAAACTTTTTTTCGAGAGGACGCTGGACGGCTCGTCATCGGCCACGAGACGCACGGTGGCTCAAGGGTTTTGGGAGGATCGAGGGGTCGGTCAGAGAGGGATCGAGAGCGCGGGCGTGGGCGAGGTCGCGGGTGGCCTCGGCGTCGCGGCCGATCGCGATGAGGGCGAGGGCGCGGTTGTAGTAGCCCTCGGAGCGATCGGGGGCGAGAGCGATCGCGACGCGGAAGGCGGAGACGGCCTCGCGATAGCGGCCACGACGATAGGCGCAGATCCCCTGGTGGAAGTTAGGCCAGAAGTCCTGAGGCCGAAGTTCCATGGCCCGTTCGAAGCAATCCCCGGCGCGTACGAGATCGCCAGCGGAGAGCAAAACACGGCCGGCGGCGTCGTGCTCCCAGGCGGTACGCGGAGGGACGCGGTCGGCATCGCGGGCCGCGGCCTCCGCGAGAGCGGGAAGTCCGATCGACCGGGCATGGGCCTGGCGCGCCAGGTAGAGGACATGGCTGGGACCGAGGCTTGCCTCGGCCTCGTCGAGGACCGCGAGCCCCGCTCGGTGGGCGTGGGCGGCCCGTTTAGAATTCGGCTGGAGTTGAACCTCCAGCATCGACCCGATGATGGCCAGGTCGAGGAGGTCGTCGCGGATCTGACGATCCAGGCGGGCGTCGTCGGTCCGCCCAAGAAACAAGCCCCGCGACGACCAGACGGCCCGCCAGCGCCGGGCAACCTCCTGGGCTCCGGCCGCGGGGCGGCCCGCGGCTGACTCGGCGATTCGGAGGCGATCCACCAGTTGATGGAGCCGATCAACTCGCGCGAGGCGATCCGCCCTGCGCTGCGCCTCGGCAAGCTCCCGACCGATCTGCTCGCTACCGGGGAGTCCCTCGATCAGAGCCGCGCCGCGAGTCAAGGCGCGGGTTGCCGTGGCGAGGTCGCCCCGGTCGAGCAGCATTCGCCCCTCGGCCAGCGACTGCGCCGCTCCCCGGAGCCTCGGACCGACGAAGCCGACCCAGGCACCGACCGCCGCCACCGTCGCCAGCGCCACCGCGATCATCGCCGCGCGGGCGCCGGAGAACGCCATCGGCCTTCGCCGCCACCACTTGGTCCATCGTTCGGAGAGATTTCGGTTCGCCACGCCCTTCAACGGGAGATCGGCCATGTGCCGCCGGAGGTCATCGGCCAGCGCCGAAGCCTCGCGATAACGGGTCTCGGGGTCGGGCGCCAGGCATCTCGCGATCACGTCGGCCAGGCCAGTCGAGACGCCGCCGGGATAGTCGGCCTGGCGCGGTGGATCGGCTCCAGCGCGGGCCCCGAGCAATTCCGCCAGCACCAGGCCCATCGAGTAGATGTCCGTCCGGGCATCGACACCGATCGGCGCCGGCCGCCCCGACTGCATGGCCGCGACGGCTCTTTCCTGCTCGGGCGACATGTATCCGGGCGTGCCGCCGATCCCTTCGTCGGGCGGATCGTTGAGAGTGATCGGCCCTCGAGCCAGGTGGAAATCCAGGAGCATCGGTTGGCCGTCGGCCGTCAGAAGGATGTTGGACGGTTTGACGTCCATGTGGACCAGCCCACGATCGTGGGCGTATTGCAGGGCATCGGCCAGGCAGGCGCCCATCCAGCAGGCGACGCGGTCGAAACTCGCCTGGGAGAGAAACCGACGCGCCGGGCTGTCGACCGCCTGGGGCCACGGGTTGCCGTGAGACTCCCGATCGATCGATTCCAGCAGCGATCGGCCGGACCGCTGTACCGGCGGTGCCGTGGCCAACTCGTCGAGAATTCGGGCGAGTGTGGCGCCACCGAGATAGGGCATGCAGAGAGCCCGAAGCCGACGCTCGGGGAAGACATGGTCGCTGTACAGCGGCATGATGTGGGTATGCTGAAGCCTGGCCATCGAGAGGTGTTCGGCGTGGTCATCGGAGGCGACCTTCACCACCACCTGCCGATTGGAGAGCGACGGCTGCGCGGCAAGGAAGCATCGGCCCCGAGCCCCTCGTCCCAGCTCGGCCAGCAGGAGAAAGTCGCCCAGCGGCTCGCCGGATTCGGGGAAGACGGGCGCGGCCGGCATCGCCCCGAGCAGTCGATCGCAATCGAGCAGGACAGCAAGCTCATCACGCCATCGAGGGAATCGTCCGGCCAGCTCGTTGAGGGTGACGACCTCACCCTCAGCCTGCCGGTGGCAGACCTCTTCATAAATCAGCCGGATCGCCGCCTCGGGCTGGTCGGCGATCAGGGGATGCTGGCTGAGGAACGATTCGGCCCGGGGTCGATCACCGCGTGCCCAGGCCGAGGCGAATTCCTCCAGAACCCGGGTCGTCGGGTCGAGCCTCGGTCCGATAGAAGTCGACGCGCCAGGGAGTCGAGAGTCGTGGAGCAACACCCTGGGCACCTCGTCGATGGCCTGGCGTGGGAAGACCAGAGGACACATTGGGCTGCCAGACATGGACCCGGCCCGGCTCTATTGGTTTATTCCAGACCGCCGGGGGCCTCACCGTTGATGCCGCGGGGCTTTTTCTCCAGTGCGATTCGACAGGCGAGGTCCTGAAGAATCCGGTGAACGCTCCCGACATGCATCCCGACCCGCCCGGCGATCTCGGAAACGGAGATGCCCGCGATTCGCATCCGGACGATTTCTCGGTGCGACGGGGCACATAGGGCAAGCATCCGGTCGCGCAGTTCGTCCGCTTCGGCGACCTCACTCGGCCCTGGTTGCCGCGACATCGGCTCATCGGTCTGGACGACCTCGCCGAGCGACCGCTCGCGAGCGAGGGCCGTTCGGTGGCGGCGGATGCGGTCGATGAAGCGATGTCGGGTCAATTTTACCAGAAAGGCGCGAAGGTGGGCTTCATCGGAGAACTGCCATCCCGACTCGCGGAATCCGCGAAGCAGGTCGGCCCAGACCGACTGGACCACATCGATCGAGTCGAATTTGGCTCGGAGTCGCGGGGGCAGTTTCTTGCGGACCACCATCCGCAAATAGGGCTCGTATGCGATGAAGACACGCTCGGCAGCCTCGGGATCGCCGCTGCAAAGTCTCTCCAGAAGCGAGTCGAGCGAAGGTGCGTTCATGGCGAGCTCAGCGGCCAGGGGCCGACCGGTAACGGAACGGGTGACGTTCGACGCGACTGGTACCACCGGAAAGGACGACGACGTCCCGCCGTCGCTCGATGCGAGAGGTAAGCTCCGGCCACTGCACCGACCCAGGGCACCCAGGCCAGGCCTGTTGGCGAGGCATCCCGAATTCCGGGGAGCCCCAGACCCTCGAGGATCTGCCGCAGATCGCGATCAATCTCTTTCCAGTCGACCGGGCCTTCGCCATTGAGCAAGTCGGCCCGAGTTGCGGCCTCGGCAAAATCCTTCTCCATCCGATTCGAGACAATCGCCAGGGCCCTGAGATCCTCGTCCATGTCCCCGGCCCGGGCTTCGCCCGCCCGCTCGGTCTCGCCTGCGCTGACAGGGGTCGCGGTATGAACCACGGAGTGATCCGAAGCCGGTTTCATCAAGGATGAGATCAAAGTCATCGATGTTGAGGGGCGATTGGTCGTGGTCCCCAGGCCAACGCTCGCGGCGGGCTCGGTGCTATCCTTGCCCAACGTCGGGACTTCCCCGAGGTCAACGCCCGAAGTCCCTACTGCCCCGGCACTTTCGGCCGTCGCCTCGGACAGGCCCTCCAGCGAGGTCGGGTCAACCGGAGCATGCGCGGCGGAAACGGATTCCAGCAAGGTTCGCGACGCCATCGTATCCGGCACCGATCGACGCATTCCACCCGATCGTGTCGCCATGGTCGGCGGTGTTGCGTTAGTCGAGTGGGCAGACCTCGCCTCGGTACTCGAAGTGGTATCGGTCGTCGTGGGGTGCAGTTCCTCATGCGCCGATGCCAGTACGGGCACCGCTCGAAGTCGATCCGGCCGGTCCACCGGATGCATCGGATGTAGCACGCCCAGAGTGCTGAGAAGCCCCCGGGCCTCGAGTGCCTCCATCCGAAGGCACACGGGCCGCCGACCTCTCTTCATCCCTCGCGTTTCACATACCAGCATCATGGAGACAGGGTTCCATCGCGCCACCACGCTGAGACCCTCCCGGACGATCACGATTCCTGGAGCCTCGATTCCTGGAGCCTCGCCATCCTCGCGTGAATTCCTCTCACGACAACACGGATAGAGAGACCACCAACTGCGCCATGAGCAAGAGCATCGGATCATCGCCGAAGAGCTCGCTCAGTTGCGCCAAATATACGATGTTTTACGATTGAGACAATCGCACTCGCGGACGCATCTTGCGCGACCGCGGATGCTTGCGTGGGTGTTGCTTTTCGGTGCAGTATTGTATCGCGCATAATTCTTCTGATCTCATTATCGACCCTTGTGTATCGGCGTCGACAAGAATTT
Organism: Planctomycetales bacterium; assembly: GCA_027435495.1. GTDB lineage: Bacteria > Planctomycetota > Planctomycetia > Isosphaerales > Isosphaeraceae > JAKAUH01. Next base: position 4,529 of record DAHZZC010000379.1, on the reverse strand, counting down.
CCGAAGCTGGGGCATAATCTGGCCCAGGGATCAGCGTGCGAGATGGCCCGGCGAGGGGCGAACGGACGTCAGCTCTGCCCAGGCCGCGACCCGGCGTCCTTGGGGATCGGTCCCAATAAGTTTCAGGACGATGGGACCATCCTCGGGGGAAGTTTCGGTGATCGGGATGGCTCTTGAGGTCAACGTTCCTCCTGGCGGGAGCGCGGAGGTCCCGAACGCTGAGGCAATGCCGAGCATGTCGAGGGAGCCGGAATGCCGGCCGGCGGTCCGGGGATTGGGACCGGGCAAGATCGGCTCCCAGGCCAGGGAGGAGAGCCGGACGGGGATGCCATTCTGTTCGGAAACCCGGGCGACGATCGATGGCTCGCCATCGGGGCCGTGCCCTGGTTCGATCGTGAGCGAGAGCCGGGCGCGGTCCTCGCCCATCGGCATCGCGGTCACCTGGAGATGGGCGCCAGGCGATCCCTCGACCTCAATCTCGACCGCGCCCGCGCCGCCATCGACGATTGTGTAATGAGTGCTGGTCGCCTCGGCTTCCCAGCGATCGGGGGGGGCGCCCGGCCGAATCCGCCGATACCGGGGCCCGGCCAGCTCCCAGCCGTTCCAGGGGGCCCTCAGGTTCGTTGATCGGTATCCTTCGCCCCGATCGTCACGGGCCGGGCCGGTTCCGGATGGGCCGAGACCACTGAGGAACATGGCGAGCGTCCATCGGCGGAAGAGCTCGGCGAACGGAGACCCGGTCGCCGCTTCAATGTTCGCAACACCCCGAAGTGGTGTCCGGACGAGCGCTGGCAGGACGCTTGGTCCATACCGGTCGACGCACCAGCGGAGGAAGAGGTACGTGCTGCCCCGGTTGCCGTGGCTCCGGAAGAGACGAGCCGTGTAATAGTCGTCCACGACGAGCCGATATCGCTCGGGAGCCGAGAGGAACGCGCTGACGCGGTAGTCGATGTTCGACGGCGAGAAACCGAGGTCGTCCTCGGCGAGATGAGCGATGGCCTCGTCGAGCCAGCCTTCCTCGTCGGGGCCGGGCAGAGGGCCGTCAGGGTGGTGGAGTGCCCTTGCGGTGTAGACGACTGTATGCATATATTCGTGCATCAAAACGCTACGAAGATGACCTCCGGGCGGCATCGCGGCGTTAAGGCACATCATGTCGCATTGGTTACCGAAAGGGGCTGGAACGGCTCGATCGAGGTCGGCGATTCGGACGAAGCCGTCGACGGCCAGCCGTCCGCTGCCGAGGTGGTCGAGTCGGCTGGAGAGGAAGACAGTGAACCGGCCGTCTCCGTCGACGTCAGATGCCTCGGGGCCGAGGGAGCGGGCCATCGGGACGACATGGTCGTCAAATGTCGAGACGATCTCGGCGAGGGTTGGGCGAGCGACCCGGTCAACGTCCTTGGACTCGACATAGACCTGCACTTTCCGGCCGACGGCCCGGAGGACGCCCCGAACCTCGACATAATTGCGGGGATCGGCGGGGTCGCCGTCGTCGGCCATCATGTGGAATGTCCGCTCGCGCGGTGGGACTCGATCGAACGAGGCGGGTGACGGAAAGCGGGCTGGCTTCGACCTTGGCTTCCGCTTCGGGATCGGCATCGGATCGGCGGGCCTGGGAGGTCGGCGCGGGCCGTCGTCGGCCGGCTCAGGAATCGCGGCGGTCGCGGCGGCCTGGGCGGTCAGCCGAACCGGGAACGGACCCGATTCCTGGGCAAGCGTCGAGACGATCACCAGGGTCTGCGATCTCGGCCCAGACGCCTGGACCCGAAACCTCGCCCGGCCGTCTCGGACGGCGACCGACCGCGCAACGCCGACCTGCCAGCGATCAATGAGGAGCCCTGGTTCCTCCGAGGGCGCCTTGTCGATCCAACCGGCTGAAAGGATCAAGGCGCCGAACGCGGTGCCGATCGTGGCGAGTCGCCGGAGCGTCGGCCTGGAGGATGCAGTAATCATCCGGCTCCCGCGCGTCAGGACCGTCGATCGCGATCCGGCCCCGCGCGGGGCCGCCCCATCGACAGCCTTTCGATCGGCGCCGGTCGGCGGTCGCCTTGAACCGATTGCAGCGGTCGCCCCTGCGGAGTCGGAGTTCCGTCAACTTGAGGTTTTCTCGACGTCCTGGGCTCGGCGGCTTTGAGAATCAGCGCCGATCGTTCGGCTCGACGACCAGATCGATCGCGGCAAAATGCTCGTGATCGCTCTCGGTGTTCCGGGTCTCGATCCGGACCAGATAAGCCCCGGGACGGTCGATCCGGAATACCGACCGCTGGCCGACCTTGGCTCCCGGCTTGAGGTCTACATCGAAGGCGGACTCCAGGATAACCGAGTCATCGAGGTCAGGAAGTTCCTTCTGTCCGACCTTACCCTCAGCAGCGACGAACAGGTGGACGACGGCGTTCGATAGGGTCTTGTGAGGATAGACGTTGGTGAGCACGAACCGGATCTTCACCGGCTCGCCGGCCTTGACATTCAAGATTGGCCGGGGATTCTTGCCCCATTCGGGAGGGGTTTGGTCAACGTTTGCGGTGGCCTGACCCGCGCGGCCGATGACCACGAGTTCGATTCGGGCATGCTCGGCGAAAGCGGGAGCGACGAGGGAAATGCCCATCAGGAAGGCGACGAGGAGGGATCGGAGCGGATGCCGCATGGCGAGATCTCATGGAAGGGGGCAGGGGCGGGTCTCAGACGGCCCAATCGCTCGGGCCGGACCCTTGACGATGGTATCGGATCCGGATTGAGCGATCCACCGGGGCGGAAATCACCGATAGTTGGGAAGGGCAGGGCCGTTCCATCGAGGAATCAGCGCGGCTCCGAGGCCGCGAGTGACCGGGATTGAGGATGTCCACTCCCATGCAAGACGAGAGAATCGTGCCCCGACGAATGGCCCTGCTTGGACTGGTAGTGATCGGGCTCACGCTGCCGGCCTGCCATGGTGACGGCTCGGAGTCGCGATTGGCCTACAAGCCGGTCCCGACGAGCCTGCGGGGACGTCCGTTTTACGTGAGTGGGTACGCCGGCGCGGATTATTCCCCGGCACGTCCCCGCCGTCGCGACCCGGCTTCGGGTGGGGGAACGATGGTGGTCCCCGGAGTGCCCGAGGTCACCGTCCGCCAGGGGACGTGGGACGAGCCCTGATCCACCGGGCAAGTTGTCCGCCCGGCAATTCGCCCCGTCGGCTCGGTACTTGCTTCTCTGATCGCGGAGAAGTGCGCCAGACGGTCGCCGTTTCCGCGTCGAGCGATTAGAATCCGTGTCGACCGAGATGAACTCAACGGGGACCGACACGGAACGGGGCGACCGATGAGCAGGAGCGAGATCCGCGTCGGCATCGTCGGTGCGGGACAGATCACCAGAACCCGCCACATTCCTGGCCTGCGCGCGATCCCCGGCGTGAAAGTGGTCGGCGTCTGCAATCGTCGCCGCGACTCCGCCTCGCGAATCGCCCGAGAATTCGATATTCCGAGGATTTACGGAAGCTGGGAAGACCTGGTTTCCGACCACGCGGTGGACGCCGTTCTGATCGGTGCCTGGCCCTATCTTCACGGCCCGGTAACATTGGCTGCACTGGATGCGGGCAAGCATGTTTTGACGGAAGCCCGGATGGCGATGAACGCGCGCGAGGCGCAGCGGATGTATGATCGAGCGATGGAATCGCCGCATCTGACCGCGATGATTGTCCCCAGTCCGTACGGATTGGCAGGGGATGCGTACATGCGGTCACTCATTGCAGAGGGGTGGCTGGGGACGTTGCGTGAGCTGCACGTTCACGGACTGAATAGCCAGCTTGCCGACGAGGCGACGCCTCTGAGTTGGCGGCAGATGACGCGCTATTCCGGCTTCAACATGCTGGCCCTGGGAATCCTTTATGAGACGGCCTTGCGATGGACATCGTCGGCGAATCGGGTGATGGCGTATGCCTCAAAGATGATTTCGCACCGGTTCGACCCAGAGCAGGGAAAGGCGATGAAGGTTGGGACGCCTGACAGTGTGCAGGTGCTGACGACACAGGAAGATGGATCGTGCGGGGTTTACCGGCTCAGTGGTGTGGTTTGGCACGAGAATGCGATGGGAATCGCGCTGTACGGGAGCGAGGGGACGCTGATCTACGACCTTGCCAACGACGAGATCCGGGGTGGGCGGCGGGACGATCCGGGGTTGCGACCGCTGCCGATCCCGTCGGAGTTACGTGGCGGTTGGCAGGTTGAGGCTGATTTCATCGCCTCCATTCGAGGCGAGCGACCAGTGACTCACACCGACTTTCGGACGGGTGTCCGCTACATGCAGTTCACGGAGGCGGTCGCCCGAAGCTCGCGACACCAGGTGCCCGTGAATCTCCCTCTCCGTGAATTCTCGAATCCGAGCCTTTGATCGCTCGCTCGCTCGCGAGGGTCGCAGGGTGCCCCATTCGAAGTTGGCCGCTACGCGGCCGTTGACCAGTAGGTGTCCCAGTCTTCGGTATGGCCGAGGCTGATCAGTTCGACGATCGGGCCGATGTGGGCGGTCTTCCATCGCGCGCCGGTCTGCTTGATGCGACG
>DAHZZC010000378.1 GCA_027435495.1 Planctomycetales bacterium | reverse complement strand
GAGCATCACACCCTTGGGCTGACCGGTCGAGCCGGAGGTGAACAAAATGTACGCCAGGTCGTCTTCCTCACGCGGTGGCGCGAGCGGGCTCGGAGCGTTGTCGGCGAGGACCTCGTCCCAGCGGGCGTCGAGCGGGTCGATCGGTCCGCCAGACTTACCCGAGGCGTCCTCGCCCTCGTCGACGACAATCAACCGTGGCATCGGCCCACCGACCGGCCACTCGTTGCGAAGGACCGAGGCCATCGGGGCCGAGACCACCGCCGCCTTGACCCCCGCGGCGCCAAGAATGGCCGAGGCCCGCGCTGTCGGACCCGTCGGATCGACCGGGACATAAGCGGCGCCCGAGCGAAGCACACCGTGGATCGCCGCAACCGAAGGAATCCCCTTCGGTAGCCAGATCCCAACCCGATCACCCCGGCCGACACCCCACCGCGCCAGCCGGGTCGCGACCCGATCGGCCATCCTCAACAGGTTCGCATAAGACAGTTGCCCGCCGCGTTCGTCCTCCACCGCCGGATGGTCCGGCCGACGGGCGGCGGCCTCCTCCAGCATCCGGCTCAGGTGCCGTCTTTCCATGACCGTTGTCCTCGCTCCTTCCAATCCCGCCGGCGCCCGGGCGAATCCCGGCGGCGATCGACCCTGCTCCCAGGGACTCCTCACGGACGATCTCTTCCAGAACAGAGCGTTCCGTATTGCGCATTTAAAAAATATCTTAGTTTTCTTTATGGAAGTTCACTGAATTCCATTTTGGGCTGCTGAGGATGGGTTGAACTCCGTCCATCTGGGCGGTCCCCGTCGTTCTGAAGCGTGCCGCACGGGACCAGTCTCGAAAGCCTCGGATCGGCGGCAATGGCCTGTATCAACGCCTCGAAGAGTCGTTCGTGGCCGATGGCGTTGGGGTGGTCGTCGCCATCGGCGACGGCCAGTGCGGCCGGATCGTCACGGTCAAACGTTCCCGAGAGGTTGAGCGCCGGTATCGCGTGGTGCGCCGCCATCGCCGAGAGCCGCGCGACGGGCTCGGCCCGGGCGGATGGGGCGTCCTCGGGGCCGACCCTCGGGATGATGATCATTGCGAGCGGGACGCCCGCCGACCGGCACTCGGCCGCGATCGCGCCCAGGGTCTGGTCGTAGAGCCACCAGTACGACGGACGGAGCTTCCGCTTCAGTGTTGGCTTGTTGACCAGCATCCCCTGGTCGTCGAGCCGCCCATCGTCGTCAGTCAGGCCGCAGTGTGCCACGGCTTCTCGAACGAAGTCGTATTTCAGGTCCACCCGCTGACGGATCAGGTCGCAGAGATGAATCTCCATCAGTCGGATGTCGAGCGTGGTCGCCGAGTAGATGACCAGGTCGGGCTCGAACCTCATCACCTTTCGACGGAGGGCCTCCAGCCGCTGGAGCGGGCTGTAGGCCGCGACGGCGAAGTTGAGAACTTCATATCGCCGCGGTCGGCCGGGCTTTCCGGCGCTGACGGCATTGAGCCGTTCCTCGAGCCGGTGGATGTATGTCTCCTCGGAGCGAACTCCCCATCCCATATCCATTGAGGCCCCGAGCACGGCGATCCGGAAGGTTCCCTCGGATTTCTCGGGGACGACCGGATAGTCGTGCATCCCGTAGGCATTGGTGATGAACGGTCGGCCGAAGAGAGTCCGATGCGCCTCGGGCTTCAGTTCGAAGAGCAGGAAGTCGTTGTCGAGGTACTGGATGACCTCAGCCTCGTGGAATCCGACCGTCCGATCGGTCCGGCCGTGATGCGAGGACCGACGGCCGTGTCCCTCAACCAGCTCAACGTAATAGCCCGCTGATCGACCTTCGGCGTCCTTTTCGGTCGCCGATGTCGCGGGCGAGCGGAGCCGGTCCATCACCGCGCGTGCGGTCGCCCATTCCTGGGGCCAGGGGATCAGCACCGCCGCGACGAGCAGCAGCGGGTGCAGAATCGCCAGCCGGGGCGTCGTGGTGGTTTGGGGGCGCGGGATCATCGGCGCGGGGCTCCTGGCTGACCCGGGGCTCGCGGGCCTGGGACATCGGGTGACCAGAGCCAACTCAGCTCGGGCAGGGCGCTGAGGGCCTCGTCGAGCCGGCGAGCCAGCCGGGTATGTCCCTCAGCATTTGGGTGGAAGTCGTCAGGCTCAACCGCCAGCCGGGCCGGGTCGAGGCCATCGTAGGCGTTCGTGACGTCCACAATGCGCGCGAATCCCGCCTCACGGGCGTATCGATTCATCGACGCTCGGGCCGAGGGATCACTCGGGCGGCCGACCCGGGGAATCAGCACCCAGACGATCGGAACCCCGCGCGCGGCGGCGTCGGCCGCCATCGCTCGATAGGCCCCGGCGAGGATCGCGCCGGAGGTCCCTCGCAAGGCTTGCCGGTAGGCGCCGGGATCCCACCCGGGTGCGACTCCGGCCGACTCCAGCGCCTCTCGATACAGGGGCGAGTCGAATCCGAGTCCGCGGGCCAGCAAGTAGCGAAGCCGGCGCTCGTCCCAGTCGATG
>DAHZZC010000377.1 GCA_027435495.1 Planctomycetales bacterium | reverse complement strand
CGGGGTGGGCCTGTTGCTCGATCGGGCTCCGGACCCCGGCCATGAATCGATGCCAGTCGCGCCCGATCGCCGGCAGGTCCGGGCCGAAGGCCCGACGGAACGCGTCGAGGTAGCGCTGGCCACGTGGTCCGGAAGTGGCCTCGTCGGCTGTTGGATCGGGGTTGCGGAGCAGGTCCACGAACGTCGCGAATCCCGACGCCCGTTCCACCCGCAGGTAATAGACCAGAGCCCAGGCTTCGGCGTAGATGTCGCGGCCGTAACCGTGGCCAAAATCCAGGTCGCGGACCAGCCGCTCCAGTCCGGTCGGCCGATCGATCCGTCGCCAGTCGGGCAATCGATGGTCGTCGACCCGGCTGATCCCGGCCCATCGGCCACCTCGAACCACCTCGAACTGGGCCGCGAAGCCCTCGTGCAGCCAGACCGGGAACGCATCGTGATGGGGAACCAGTCCGCTGGTGTGGGCCAGATGGTGAATCATCTCGTGCGATGCCAGACCCAGGTCGTTCGATCGCCATTCCAGGTCGAGCCGCGCGGATTGCCAGGCTGTTTCGCGACCGCGCCGGTCGAGCCCCGATCGGTCGACCAGTCGCGCCGGCTCATCGGCCAGCTTCAGGCGAATCCGCGAGCCGGGCGGCATCGCGTCGAGCTCGATTGTGGCGCGGCGGAGTGCCTCCCGGCGCCGGCCTATCGCCTCCCGCGCTGATCGCTGGGCCTCGCTGCTTCGGGCGTCGTAGGCGACGACCGCCGCCCAGGTCGGATGATAGTAGCCGGCGGTCGTCGCAAAGGCGTCGGCCTTTTGTCGGTGGAGGAAGGCCAGGTAATCGGCCCGATCGACGAACCAGGCCGAGACCAGTCGTTGGGATGGTACGCGCAGCTCGACTCCCTGCGCAGCGAAGAGGAGATGGAACCCGGTGATCACACGCTCCAGGACCTCGATCCGCTCGGCGGCCTCAGCGTGGTCGTGCTGGTGGAGCAGCAGCACGTGGGGCCCTCGGGCTTCCTTCATCTCCACGCCCAGGGCTTCGCGGAAGCTGGAGGCGTCTGGGTCGGGACAGGGCGCCCCGAGCCGGTCGAGGATCGCGATCATCCTTGCGGTTGGCCCGTGCGAGGGGTCGATCGCGTGCAGGTCGCGCAACTCGGGGATGACCTCGGTCGTCAGGCCGTTCTCGATGGCCCACCAGGCCGCCGCGAATCGTGCGGCGAATCCCGCGTCCCTGGCCGCTCGGCGGCGAGATTCCCACTCGGTAGGCGGCCAGAACCCAGGGACGCGCCGGGCGATGTCGTCGCGATGGAGTTCTAACCGGCCGTTGGGGAGAATCAGAACGACCCGGTCCCCGGCGGTCTCCGTCGGGAGCTGGACGCCGCCGCCGCCCCGGAAATAGATCAGGTCGGCTGCCGTCGGACCGTTCAGGAGGGCCAGATTGATGATCGTCCCCGTGACAAGGCCGATGCGGATTGGTCGGTGTCCGCGTCGATCGTGCATGAGCGTTGCCCTCCCGGGGCCGCTCGGGTTACGGTCGAGGACCCTCGTGGCCGATGATCCTACTCCCGTCGGCGATCCGCTACAACGCCGCTCCTGCCCTGCGGCATTCCCGGTCCTTCTGGTAGATTAAGGGACATGGGGAGATCGATTGCGACGACGATTGCCCGGCGGGAGGTCGGGATCCGATGGCAAGCAGAAGCGAGGACGACGCGTCGGCATCGGACCATCGACCCTGGTGGCGCAGGCCGATCCGGATCCACCCCGGCGCCGAGGCGATGACCTGGGCGGCGGTCGCCGCGGGTGCGGCCTTCCGCCTGCTCGCCTACGCGAGCAACCGATCGCTCTATCGCGACGAGGCCTCACTGCTCCAGAACCTCGTCCGGCTTGATGTCTTCGACTTCCACACCACCCTGACCGAGTACCAGCTTGCGCCTCCTGCCTTTCTGGCGATCGAGCGGATACTCGTCCGACTGCCTGGTAACGTCGTTCTCACGGCCAGGGCTCTGCCGCTCGTCTTCGGGATCGCCTCGATTTTCCTTTTCCGGATCGTCGGACGGCGGTTTCTCACGCGAGGAGCCGTCCCGATCGCGGTCGGGCTCTTCGCACTCTCCGACTGGCTGATCTATTACTCCTCCGAGATCAAGCAATACTCGTGCGACCTTGCCCTCACTCTGGCGGCCTTACTTCTGGCAACGGGGCCGCCGGTCGACGGTTGCCTTCCAATCCGTCGACTGGTGGCGATGGCTGCCTTCGGGGTGGTGGGCTTCTGGTTCTCGTATCCGATTGTCTTCGTGCTGGCGGGGGTCGGGGTATACCTTTTCACGACGGCGATTGTCAGGCGAGACCGGCGGGCCCTGGTTACTTTACCGGTGATCGGTCTGCTCTGGATGGTCAGCTTTGGGGCCTGCTATCTCGTCTCGCACCGAATGCTCGACCAGGGGCGATTCATCTGGGACTGGTGGGATTTCGCCTTCCTCCGGATCCCGCCTCACTCGATCAACGAGCTGAAGCTCGAGTGCTGGCAGTTGCTCAATGTGTTTGACAGCCCCTCGGACGTGAAAACACCGCTTGGTCCGGTGGCGACGGCGTTTCTGGCCCTGATCCTGGCGATCGTGGGCGTGGTGGCGATCGGGCGGCGATGGCCGGGCGGTTTGTTTCTGATGACGGCTCCTTTTGCCCTGGTGACGGCGGCCTCAGCGCTGCGGCAGTATCCGTTCCACGGGCGACTGCTGATCTTCCTGGTGCCGATGGTGCAGATGCTCGTCGCCCAGGGCGCGGCGACGCTCGGGCGGGTGGGTGGTCCACGGTTTGCGATCGTCCTGGGCGCCTTCCTCCTGATTCAGCCGGCGAGCGATGCCATCTGGCATCAGTTCGTTCGGCCGCTCTACCACGATGGTTTTGACTCGCACGGCGACCTTCGTCCCGACCTGCTCGACGAGGTCGGCGCCGAGAATGTCGAACTCGGGCGGTCGCGACGATGAGCCATGACGAAAGGACCGCGCCCGGTCAGGTCGTCTGGATTCTCGGTGCGACGCTGCTCGTCGCGGCCGGGCTCCGTGGCTATCGGCTGGGGCAATGGAGCTTCTGGTACGACGAGGTCGTGACGATCCGGCTGGCGCTCGCGGAAAGCCCCTCGGCGCTCCTCGACCGGCTCGCTCAAATTGACGCCACCCGGGCGCCGCTCCATCCGATGCTCCTCGAAGGCTGGGTGACCATTTTCGGGGCGTCGGAGGCCTCGGCGAGAGCGTCGAGCCTGCTCTGTGGGCTGGCGACCGTGGGTTTCGTCTTCGCGATTGGCCGAGCCGCCTTTGACGCACGCGCCGGGCTCTGGGCCGCCTGGCTGGCCGTGTGGAGTCCGGTTTTGATCGTCTATTCCCGAGAGGCTCGGATGTATGCCTGGCTGGTCGTCGTGACCTGCCTGGAATGGCGGATGCTGCTCGGGACGGGTCGATTGACCGCGACCGGCGCGATCGCCTACGTGGTTGGGCTGGCCGCGTTGGGATATTCGCATCCGCTCGGGCTTTTGATGATGACGACGCTCGGCCTGGCGAGCTTGATCGGAGTTCGCGAGCGGTTTGGGTCGTGGGCGCGGTGGTTGGCGATCCATGCGGTCCCGGCCGCGATCGTGGCGCCCTGGATTCCCCGGTATCTCGACCACCCGCCCGAGTTCCTCAGCGGTCCCCTGCCCTGGCGATTTCTGCTCGGAACGCCGATCGGGTTCCTCGGTGGGAACTTCGCGACGCTGGCCGGACTTGTCGTCCTGATCGCCTGGGGCATCGGCCGGTGCGAGTCCAGCTCGGGACGATCGCGGGCGTCGGTCTCGCTGCTGCTCTGGCTGATCGTTCCACCGTCGACCTTGTATCTCTATTCGAGAGCGTTCCAGCCGATCTTCGGCCCGGCGCGCTACACGGTCTTCTCGGCGCCTGCGTTTCTGATTCTGGTCGGGCTGGGCCTCTCACGATTGCCGTCGATCGTTCGGTATCCGATCGCGGTGGGATTGACGGCCCTGGCTGCCTCCGGGCTCTGGGCCCAGGCTTACGACCCGACGATCCGAGCCGACTGGCGCGGCTTCGCGGGCGACCTTGCCGCGCGCTCTGACGGCCCCGCGCTGGTGATCGTCACGCCGCCGGGTCCGGGTCGGAACGTCGAGGCGGAGACGGCCCGGTATTACCTGCCCGCTGGTGTCGACACGATCGGGCTCGACGAGGCGACCGCCGATCGTCTTGAAGGTTTCGCGGCGGTTTATCTGACGGTGGGGACGCGGCAGGGCATCCCGGTTGCGGAGGTCCCCGAGCGGATCGGCCCGTACTGGTTCCGCGCCGATCGGACCTACCCGGGGTTAATCACCTTTCGGGCCGAGCATCGACCGCCGAGGGTGGGGCTTCGAGGGAGGAGCGGCCTGCGGGGCCGGGACGGTCTCGGCGACGGGTTCCAGGACCGGGAGCATCACCGCGGCGAGGTCGCGCTCGAAGGCGGCTCGCGAGTCGCCGAGGGCCTTGCGGGTCGCCGCGCCGATTTGAAGGCTCCGCTGCTTCATTTCCGCAGGGATCGCGCCCAGGCCGAGCGATTCGATCAGGCCGAAGGCCCGCTTGACCTGCGGGTCCTCGGCGATGTCGTTTCCCTCGTCAGGGCGTACTTCATCGGTGCGGACGGTCGTGGCGCGGGTCCCGTAGGCCGTCCAGTTTCCACCGGCGGCCCGGACCCAGAACGTCGTCTCGATCGTGACGCCGGCGAGGTCGGGTGCGATTGTCAGCCCCGTCACCACGGCCCCAGTTCGCCCGCGCCCTGCGACGGCTTTTAACCTCTCGGCGAGCGGATCAGGCCGGGTCGCGGCTCCCTCGGGATTGAGCAGCCGGACGATCTCCGAGAGGGCCATCGAGGGATCAACGGCGCCGACCGCCCCGCCAGGCCCGGGGTCGGGTAGGACCGTCCCCTGATATCGGAGGAACCGCAGGCCCGAATCGAGGGCGATTTCGGTCGCGGCGCGTCGGGCGAGCCAGAGAGCCTCGGGCTCGGGAGTCGGAGGCAGCAGGCGGTCCATCGGGGCTGGCGGAGCCCTGGGATCGACGATCAATCCCCGGGCTTCCAGGGAACCGGTCAACCTGGCCGAATCCTTCGATTCAGGATCGGCGATGTCGTTCGTCCAGGCAAGGCGGAGCAACCGGCTGGCGGAGATCGGCTGGCGGTCGAGCTGTCGGATCTCGGTACGAGGGAATCGGACCGGGATGAGCGGTGTCTGGGCCGCGGCGGCCGGATCGGCCAGCCGCTTTTGCTCGCGGTCAATCCAGTTCAAGATCCGATCGTCGGCTCCAACCCCCGGCGCCTTCTCCCGTTCGCCTCGCCAGGCCGAGAGCCGCGCCCGGCGCTGCTCGATCGCCCTGGTCGCGACGGCCGCGGCGGCACGGTCCCAGGACTTCAGGTGGTTGGCAGCATTCCGCTCGGCCCAGGACCGGCTCACCACGAAGTCGACTTCGCCGTGTCGGCCGGTGGCCGTGACGAGTCCCAGAACGACGGTCCCGTCTTTCAAGGTGACCCGGTCGGCGGGCGTCGCGGCGAGGAGCAGCACGCCGATTCCCATCGCGATCATCATCGTGGCGCCCTCGGGCTCGGAAGGAACCACTGTGACACAAGTGGTTCCTTCCTCTGGAGAGACTGCATGATCGACCCGCCATGATTTATGATAGCCGTGGAGGGAAGTGGAAGTCTCATGATCTCGATCGAGCCGCTGGGAGATCGTGCTTACCTTGCACACCTGCCCGACGAGCGATTGGCGGCGGGCTGGGCCGGAGGCCTGCGCCGGCTCGGCTGGGAGGGCGTGACCGATGTGGTGCTCGCCTATCGGAGTGTCGCCGTTTTTGCGGACCCCGACCGGCTCGACCTGGAAGAGCTGGGGGCCCGGCTCCGGATGGTCGAGGTCCCTGCGTCCGGACCGATTGCGTCGGGGCGGCTGGTGGAGGTTCCGGTTCGCTACGATGGCGAGGACCTTCAAGAAGTGGCCGACCGGACCGGGCTCACTCCCGAAGCAGTGATCGCGATGCATTCCGGGACGACCTACGATGTCTTCGCAATCGGGTTTTTGCCGGGCTTCCCGTATGCTGGCTACCTGCCGGATCGGCTCTCGGGCCTCGCCCGTCGAGAGTCCCCGAGGGTTCGAGTGCCGGCGGGTTCGGTGGCGATCGCCGGACGCCAGACGGGGATCTATCCAGGCGAGTCGCCCGGCGGCTGGCACCTGCTCGGCCGGACTCCGATTCGGCTTGTCGACCTGGAGGCGGGCGTTTTTACGATCCGGGCGGGCGACTGGATCCGCTTCCACCCCATCCCGACGGAGACATTCGAGGTCCGACTCCATGACCATCCCTGACCGGCCCGCGACCATCGACCTGAACGCCGATCTCGGCGAGGGATGTCCCCACGACGCCGAACTGCTCGACGGTCTGGTCTCCTCGGCGAGCGTCTGCTGTGGCGCCCATGCCGGCAGCCCGGATGTCCTCCGCGCCACGCTCGCCCGGGCCCGAGATCGTGGAGTTGTCGTTGGGGCTCATCCGGGATTCCCGGACCGCGAGCACTTCGGACGTCGCGAGCAGTTGATCTCCGCCGAGGCGGTCTCGGCGCTGATCCTTGACCAGACCGCCACACTGATCGACCTGGCCGGCGAGGCGGGCCT
>DAHZZC010000376.1 GCA_027435495.1 Planctomycetales bacterium | reverse complement strand
CATCGGTGCCGGTGAGCTTCACCGTCGTCCCCGGAATCGGGGTGCCCGTGGTCGAGGTCGTCAGGCTGCTCGCCTTCGTCGTGCTCGGGACGAGGTAGTCATAGCCGTTGAGGCTGACCGACTGGGTCTCGAAGAAGTTATCCGTGCTGCTCGAACCGTTCGTCGTCAGCACGATGGTGGAAACCACCGGGGTCGAGGCGGGTGTGGTGACGGCTCCCGTCGTCGTCGAGGTCTGGCCGAGATGGCTATCGCTGGCAGGCGGCGTCTCGGTCACCGTGTAACCACTGCCGTTGCTCGGGTTCAACCCGGTGAAGCTGTACTGGCCGCTCGCGTTCGTCGTCGTCGTCAGGCTGACCGTGTTACCAAAGGCATCGGTGCCGGTGAGCTTCACCGTCGTCCCCGGAATCGGGGTGCCCGTGGTCGAGGTCGTCAGGCTGCCAGGCGTCGTCGTGTTCGAGACCAGGTAATCGGTGCCATTAATGCTGACCGACTGGGTCTCGAAGAAGTTATCCGTGCTGGGCGAGTTGGCCGTTGTCAGCACGATATTCGAGACAATCGGTGACGTGCTGGTGACGGCGCCCGAGGTGGTGGACGTCTGGCCGACGTGGCTATCGGTGGCAGGCGGCGTCTCGGTCACCGTGTAACCCGCGCTGCCGCTTGGGTTCAGCCCGGTGAAGCTGTAGAAGCCGCTGCTATTGGTCGTTGTGGAGAGGTTGACGATATTACCGAACGCGTCGGTGCCGGTGAGCTTCACCGTGGTGCCCGCGATCGGGTTGCCCGTCGTCGAGGTCGTCAGGCTGCCGGCGGTGGTTGTGTTCGGGACCAGGTAGTCATACCCGTTGAGGCTGACTGTTGGGGTGTTGTTGAAATTGAGCGAGCCCGGGGCGATCAGGCTCTGGTAACCCTGGCCATTGTTGAGACTGCTGGCGTTAAGATAAATGGCCTGCTCAGAATGTCCGATCGAATCGTTGATGTACGTGGTCGCGCGACTCTCGAGGTCGGCAATTCCGTTCGGGTCGTTGGTGATCCCGCTAAAACCGCTGAGAAGCTGAAGATTGGTGAGGTTGCCGGTCGACCAGATACTGTTCGTGACGGGGGTGGTCCCAACGTTGTCGTAGACCATCTTCCAGATGGCGAGTTGCATCGCCTGGGCTTCGTAAGCCTGCTCGAGGGTGAAGGGCTTGGTCGCCACGTACCCGGTATTGGAGAGCGGGGCGCCGAACTGGTCGACCAGGTAATTGATGTACTGATCGTAGAGATAGGCGATCCGACCGGCGTTCCCCTGGGCGTTCAGGGCCGGAGGAGTCGGGCTCGCGGAGGCCCCATAGGTATCCGTGTAGGTATTACTCGCGTTATTAACAGTAAGACTCTGGGTGGCGTCCACGCAGAAGGCGGTGAACTCCACGTTGCCGGTCAGGTTGGTGCCGGAGACGGTGATGGGAAGCTGGCCGATGGAGAACTGCTCGGTCTGAGTCTGGTTGCCGGTGTTGAGCTGAAGCTGAACCGCACCTGGGAAGCGAGCATACTCTCCGGTGGTGGTGCTGGCGGAGGCCGGGTTGCCGTTATCGACCGTGACCGTCAGCGAAGTCGGATCGACCACCTGAACGGTGATCGAGTTGGCCGTCGAGGCGCTGACAGGGTTGAGCGGCGAGACGTAGGCGGTCCCGTTATTATTGTAACCCGTCGGAGGGATCTCCACGACGGTGTAAGTACCGGACGCCAGCCCGCTGAACGAGTACGAGCCGTCGGCGGCCGAGGTCGTGGTCAGGAAGGGAGTCGGAGGGTTCGGAACGGTCGATCCCTGGTAGAGATCGATCGTGGCCCCGGCAACGATCGTGCCGGCGGTGGAGGGATCAAAGGGGTTGGGATAGTTGTTGTTGGGGTTGCCGACCTGGTTCGAAGTATTGTTGACGAAGACAGTCCCCTGGATGAACCCGGCCGAGAGGACGATCCTGGGCTCGGCGACTTCCAGCATCGGGGTGATCCGGCGAACCTTGGCCCGGCGACGCGGCGTCCGGCGGGTCCAGTTCCTTGCGTTCCACATGCGGCGGCTCCTCTGGTAGGTGGGGTAGGACAGATAACGGGACGATAATCCCTGTCTTTTGGGGTCGGTCGCGAGCATTTGGCGCGCACACCGATCACGAACAGCCTGGGAGCCCGGTGCCCGTCGGGCAACGACCTCCCTTGCCGTGATGGCGATTCCAGGCGTCCGCCCGATTGGGGCGGGGATGCTCGCCGCACACGATTCATTCGCGGCGAGGCTCAATCTCAAGCCTTGATCCAGGGAAGAGCGGCCCACGTGGTGTCCGCTCCGTGTTCGCGGTTATTTCTTGCCCGGCGGTCTGGTCGGATTTTTCAGGAAAAAAGGGACCAGTCTCCCGTCAGGATGGCCTCGGCGCCGAGGAGGGCGTTGGTCGTGGCGTGGGCGACGACGGCGTCGCCGAGCGAACCGCGGCGGCGGTACGCATAGGCGTAGAGCATCCCGGCGATCGTTCCTTCGATCCATCGGCCGTGCAGCACACCAAAGGCGACGGAGGAGAGGACGAACGAGATCCAGGTGAATCGTCCGTGTGGGATCGAGTCGAAGTCAGCGGCGAGGATCCGGCGGGCGAGGAAGCCGCGGAAGGCCAGTTCCTCGGCGATCGGGACGGTGACGGCCGAGCCAATCGCCCGCGCCGCCAGCCAGACGGCGGCGCCGGCGGGTCCGAGGGCGCCGAGCACGGTCAACCGGATCGACGAGTCGCCGACCGCGGCAGGCCACCGAGCGATCCAGAGCAGGAAGACCAGTCCGCCGATCGCCGGCGCCGCCCACGAGACCGACCACCGGATCGCCGCGTACTCGCGCCGGTAAGCCCAGAACGGGATGGCGACAGCCGCCAGTCGGATTGGATACCAGAGGTCGACTCCGCCCGCAGAAAAGGCCGCGCCGATCATCGAGGCGGCGACGATCGCGAGCATCGGGGCCAGGTAGACGCCCTCGGGCGACGGGCCAGCGAGAGCCGATTCGACGGCCAGCGGGCCGGCCGCCCCCTCGCCGTCTCGGGCAAAGAACGGCAGGCGCCGGGCCGTCGCCAGCAGCCCAAGTGCCACGGCGTTGAACGCCAGCCAGCCTGCCTGCGAGTGGAACCCGCCCAGCGCGACCCCGGGCGAGCCGAACGTACCGAGCAGGATCAGCGTCGTGATCCGCAGGATATTCGCGCTCCAGATGGCCACCGTGCCGATCGGCAAGAGTAGCCAGGCGCGGGGGAAGCTCAGCCGACGGCGGTCGAGCCAGAGGTAGGCCGCCAGGAAGGCCAAAACCAGGCCGATCCCCTCGTATCCGGAGCACTCCGGCGCGATCGTCACCGAGAAGGTCTCGGTCCCGATCAGAGCTTCCGAGGGGACGTATTGAATCGGCAACCCGGTCGCGGCGAGCAGGAGGTGGACCGATTCGAAGGTCCATCGCCCCAGCGGCTTCCAGAGCTCGCGCGCCAGCAGTCCGGCGGCGGTCGCCGAGGCACCGACGGCCAGGGCGATCGCCGCGGTTCTCGCCCCCAGCCGGATCGAGGCGCCCCACGACCGGGGAGGGATCATCGCGGCGGACAGCGTCGCCGCCACCAGGAGGCCCACCAGCGCCCAGGCGACGACCCAGGTCACCCCGGAGGCCGTTCCATTCTCCAGCGCCGAGGTCATCCGCCAGAAGATCGCGAGCGTCCCAAAGTGGAGCGCCAGCAGCGGCCAGGCCACAAAGCCGCCCAGGCCCGCGTCACGCGCCGGGCCTTCACCCGACCCACGGCGACCGAAGAAGAGCGCGGCCGCCGCCCCGGTCATCGCCACCACAATTCCCAGACTCGAATGGGCGAGTAACCACGCCGCCCACGCAGAGCCCGATCCATCCCCGCCCGATCCGGACAGGATCGTTTCCCCAATCGTCCGGGCGTCGAACCGGAACGACAGCGCCATCACTTCCGCCAGCAACAGAATCGCCGATAGGGCAGGCCGCGCCAGAACACGCGGCGAGCCCGTCAACTTGGTCGGCGACCCGGGCCTCTCGATCACTTCGGTGCTCATCGCGTCGTTCAACCCACCCCCTGGAAGAGACGACACGACGTCCGGAACCCACAGGCCCCGGACGTCGCCCCGGAATTCAAGCCTTGCGGCCCTTGCCCGTCAGCCAGAACGCCCCGCCGATCAGCAGCGTCAGCGCGCTGCCCATCGAGCCCGGATCGATCTCAGGGGCCGCTTCCAGCCCTCCGCCAGCGACGGCCGCCGTCGAGATCCCCGCCACGATCAGAGCCAGTCCCAGCACGCGGGCCATCCCACCAAAAGCCTTCTTCATCGTGTGCTCTCCAAAAGTCAGATGAAAACCAGTTCTTGAATTCCAACAACCAAAGCCCGATCACACCGCAATGAGCGCGCAGTCGGGACGGCTCCGTACCGCTTGAAGCAGGACGAAAAAATCCACAACTCTTCTTTCCGTTCGGATTCACCGCAAACCCGCCGCCTTGATGCGGCCGGCCCGCGTGGTCACCCTCATGGTCGTCGGATCATCCCGGGATCATCTCCATGTCCATCTCTCGACCTTGCATCTCATGGGCGGCGGGATCAGTAACTCACAGTGCTTTGGATGAACTCATTAGATCGAGCGATGACCCTTCTCGCAACCACCCAGCCCCCTCACAATAGGATTTTTCATGCAAGCCACACCGAAAAATTCTCCATCCCGCCAGATCCGACAGCCTTCCAAACAAAATCGGCCTGAATCGTGAAGATCTGCGGCAACACACTTTTTAAATAAGAAACGCCGCCACCTTCTGATGTTGCTTCCGATCAACGTGGCGGGGGCCCCGGAATCCAGGAAATCCGATCCGAATATTCGGATCGGATGATCCTCATTTCTGGGGTGGGGGCCTGGGCTGAAATGGGGCGGGCGTTGGGGTAAACTCAGGGGAGCGAAGGGGCGCCGACGGAGCGCGACGCGGTGGGGATCGGGGGCACGACGATTAACAAGGCGGGCCGACGATGTTGCAGGGAATCCATCGATACACCCCCCGGCAGTTTCGCAGGGCGATCGAGGCCGAAGTTTTTGGGGAGGATCGCGTCGAGCTTCTGGGGGGGGTGGCTTTCGTCGTGTCGGAGAATCCACCGCATATTGTCGCGACATCCTGCCTGCTGGACCAGTTGAGGGCGGTGGCGCCCCCGCCGCGGTGGTTCGCGAACAAGGAGCACAGTCTGGCGGTCGGGAGGTGGCGCCCGGTCGCCGATGGGGTTGTTCTTCGAGGGCCCCGATCGAACTACAGCACCCGACTGGCACGCGCTATCGATGTCGTTCTCCTGGCTGAGGTCTCGGACACGACCTATGCGCGCGACGTCGGGCCGAAGCTGCGGAAGTATGCGACTCATCGAATCCCGGCCTACTGGATTGTGGACCTGAATCGTCGGATCGTCGAGGTGCATACTCAGCCTTACGGGAAGGGGA
>DAHZZC010000375.1 GCA_027435495.1 Planctomycetales bacterium | reverse complement strand
GGAGACGGATCGGCTTCGCGTCTGGGAGATCGCCGGAACGGCTCACGCCGACAATTATCTCTTCGCTGTTGGATTTATCGATTCGGGGACGCAGCCCGCAGAGAAGCTCGCAGCGGCCTATGCGCCGACATCGGAGATGCTGGGCCGGAAGCTCGACCGGCCGATGAACTTCGGCCCGCAGCATCATTACGTCGTCGAGGCGGCGCTCCGGCAGCTTGACCGATGGGTTCAAACGGGTCATCCCGCGCCGAGGGCGGCGGAGCTGAAGCTGGCCGAGGGGAAGTCCCCGAAGCTGGCCGTCGATGCGAACGGCCTGGCCGAGGGCGGCATCCGGACGCCCTGGGTCGACGTCCCGACCGCGGTCCTCTCGGGGGCGGGGAGCATGGTCGGCTTCGGCAAGCCGTTCGACGCGGCGACCCTCAAACGCCTCTATCCGGGCGGGAAGGCCGAGTACCTGAGGAAGTTCGAGGAGTCGCTCGACGCGTCGATCCGGGCCGGCTTCCTCCTGCCCGACGACCGGTCGGAGATCCTCCAACTGGCGGATCTCGGCTTTCTCCGGACCGACGAGCCGGCCGTGGGCGGGGATTGATTTCCCTCCGGGCTGACTCCGATGAGCGAGGCTTTGCCTTCTTCTTGGGGGGAGATAAGGGGCAAGGCACCGGTGTTTAAGGTTCCTGACCCCTTATATTCGTACAGCGGTTTTTTACCTCGGTTTCAATTGTGGTGATGGAAGGCCGGGTCGTCGGCGTTGCCGCCAGCGAGCAGATAGGCCAGCAGGTCGAGGATTTGTTCCTTGTCCAGGGTATTGAGCAGACCGCTGGGCATGATGGACATCTTCGACGCGGCACGGTCATCGATCGACCGCTTGGAGATTTCCACTTTTTGCGGAGGGGTGCCCGAGAGGATCGTCAGCCTGGCCTGATCCTCCGCACTGATCACCCCGGTGCGCGTGGTTCCATCTTCAAGAGCAACCACGACCTGACGGAATTTTTCGTCAATGTTCCGCGAGGGTTCCAGAATCTCGCGCAACACGGCGCTCGCGTCGTGCTTGTATTTCTTCAAGGTGTCGTCGATGTTCGGACCAACGGATTGATTCAGGACGGAGAGGCCAGGCGACACCGTCGTGTCGTCCTTCCTCAATTTGTGGCACTGAACACAACCCAGCGAGGCAAACAGTTGCTTGCCCGATTGGAAGTCGCGGTGCTGTCCCACGCGATTCAGATCCCTGGTGAAGTCGCTGTGTTTCCACTCGGTGACCTTGATCTGCTGCTGGGGATTCCTGGCGAGAAACCCCTTGATGTCGTTGGTGACGAACATCATCCCGCGCATCAGGCGATGGTGGCCAGGGAACGAGCAAAGATAAGGGTAGGCCCCTTCCACGCTCGGCGCGGTGAATTCGATCACTTCTTCCTGGCCATAATCAGTTAGATGACTGTGCCAGAGAATTTCCTTGCTGTCCGGGATAAATCCCACGTCAAAGCCCCGGGCTCCGAGATCGATTGCCGCCAGTCCGACCTCATCCGCCTTGCCCGGATTGACGAGCAGGATGTTGTGCGGCATGAAATCGATGTTGGAGAAGGTCAGCTTGACCTTCTTGCCGGGCTTCACGGTCAGTTCCCGAACGTCGTAACTCATCTTCTCAGGGACGGTGCCGATGCGGATCGTGGTCAGTTCCGGCGTGTCGCTGAGGATGCCGGAACGCCGAGATGAGGCGAGCGTCTCTCCGGCGATCTTGCCACCGCGGTAGGTCTTTTCCACGTCCATCCAGAAATGCTGCACGGTCCTCGCGGCGATCCTCGCGTGCGGCTCGGGCGAGTTCAACACCTGCTCGAGCAGTTCGGAATCCTTCACGTTATGCTGCTGGTGCAACCAGAGGGCTTCGAGGAAGTGATGGGCATCCTCTTTTTTGTGGGGATCGAACTGTGTCAGCCACTTCTTCGTGGCGGCGATGACCTCGTTCGAGTCGCGCTCGCTCAACTCAATCCGCGTGCGGTGGCGGATGCTGTCGACCGGTGATTTCAGGTTGTCGAGCAGAGCGGCAATGGGCTGGCCGTCGATCGGCACCGGCTTCTGCAACGGTCGGCCGATCGCGGTCATCCGGTAGATACGGCCGTGCGCGTGGTCGCGGTTGGGATCGCGTACATTGTGTTGCATGTGGCCGATGATGACATTATGCCAGTCGCTGAAATACAGTGAGCCGTCGGGCGCGAAGATCGCATCGGACGGCCGGAAGTTCTTGTCGCCGCTCATCAGCAGGCCGCGCGAGCTGTCCCTGGTCTTTGTGCCATCGGCGTTGGTGACGGTGACGTTCAGTTCGTCGCCAGCCGGTTCGCCCCACACGGTTCCCGTCTCGGGGTTGCGCTCGAGATGGTAGTGCTTGATACCCAGGAAGCCGATGACGTTGCAGATCAGGAAGTCACCTTGCATCGACTCGGGGAAGTGGGTGCTACTCACCACCTCGTTGGCGCATACGGGACGGACTTCTTTTTTCAGGAGCTCGTACATCTTGAAGCCGTTCCCCTCGGGTCGCACCTGGAACGCGCGGCCGCCGGTGCCATCGGTGGCGTAGTGATAACCCCAGTAGTCGAACGAGATGCCGTGAGGGTTTGGTGAATTCAGGGCGTGCATCGAGATGGTGAAGCGGCGCGGATCGAAACGATACATGGCCGAGGCGGACGACTGCAAGGACGGGCCCCAGGGATGTTCATGGTTGTGGACCATGAAGACGCCGCTCTGCCAGTAGATGCCGCCGTCGGGGCCGTAGATCAAATTGTTCGCGCCGTGGTGCGTGTCGGACGTGTCGAGGCCTTGCAGCATGTGGATGCGCACGTCGGCCACGTCGTCCCCGTTCGTGTCCTTGAGAAACAGCAGGTCCGACTGATTGGTGACGATCACACCGCCGTTCCAGAATTCGAAGCCCAGAGGATTCTGCACCCTGGCAAACTCCGTGACGCGATCCGCACGGCCGTCGTGGTCGTCGTCATGCAGAATGATCAGGGCGTCGTTCATCTTCGAGTGCGGTTCCCACTTGGGGTAGGTCGGCCAGACGGCGGCCCATAAGCGGCCCTTCGTGTCGAACTGCAACTGCACCGGTTTGACAAGCTGCGGGAAGCGGGCCTCGTCGGCGAACAGGTTCACCTGGAAACCCCTGGCCACGGCCATGTGCTGGATTCCCTCTTCGCCGCTGATGTAATTCAGTGAGCCTTCCTTGATCGCGTCGGAACTCTTGCTGCCGCCGCCGACATTCGAGATGACCGGTACGGGTTGGGGAATGTTGCGCTCATCCAGGACCTTGTTCTGACCGGCGGCCCGCGCCCAGACCACTTCGTCGCGGTTCGCGGTCATGATGTCCAGCATCGTCAGTTCGGGCTGAAGAACGTCGGCGTTGCTCTGATCGTTGAAGAACTTCAGCGTCGAGCGGCTGCCCCAGATGTCGTTGCCGTCGGAAGCGCGATAGCGGTTCCACCAATGCAGATTCTTGTCGAGCACGGCCTGACGCAACGATTCGAGCAAGGAAGACGTGCTGAACGGCTTCCCTAGCAATTGCCCGGCGATTACCTCGGCCAGTTGCCGGTCGCCCTCCTCGGAAAGATGCACACCGTTGATGGTGAGTGGGCGACTGGACCTGGCGAATCGATCCAGCGTCGGGTGGAAGAGATCCACAAACGCAACGCCCGCCTTTTTCGCTGCCGCGGCCGTCGCCCTGGTGAAGTCCGCGAGCCGCACGTTATGCGCCCGGCCGTCAGGCACGTTGGGGGTGTGCGTATCCTCGTGTGCGATCGGGCTAAAGAGTACGATGCGCGGGAAGTCCTTTCCATTGGGCTTCGCACCGCGCGTCTTCTTGACGAATTCGAGCAACTGCTGTTCGTAGGCAGCCGGTGTGGTGTCGAACGATTCGTTGTAGCCGAACATCGCGAAGACGACCGTCGGCTGTACCTTCCGCAGATACTCGGTCATCGAAATCTGCCCGGAACTGCGTGGGTAATTGTTAGGGCGGTCACCGCTGGTGCTCATGTTGCGGAAGCGGATGTGGTGATTGGGGAGCTGGCTTTGCAGCAACGTCTCCATCCAACCGTCGTGCTGGAGCCGATCCGCCAGACCGTTGCCGAGAATGGCGACCACGTCGTCTGGTTGGAATGCGAACGGCAGCGGGTCGCGATAATCGGCCGGCACGTGGGCCAACGCGGGTTCCGACGACGATGGAGTCCGCGTTCTCCTGTTGTTCGGCCTTGCTGTTCGGCCGGCACTCGCCGCTCGCAGGACTTCGCGACCGAGAGACTTGCCCGGCTTGCCATCGTACGTGAGATAGTGCAGAGAGCCGCCGTTATTGACGTCGATCTGCATGGCCTGTGGTGCGGCGATGTCGGTCGCGCGAAACACTTCCTTCCGGTCGGCGTCCAGAAGCTTGAGTGTAAAGCCGGCCAATCGGCGTTCCAGGCCGCTACGGTTCCAGATGCGGATCGTTTCAATGTACCTCGGCTCGACAAGCTCGAGTTCCCACCAGGGATTCGTTTCACCGGCATTGGAAGTGTGCGTCTGCCCTTCCTTGCCGTAGTCGGGATTCTTGTTGCCGTCGATCGCCTTCGAGGCGACCCCGCTTCCATTGGTGCTGGACTGAGTGGCCTTTCCGCCGACAGCGATGTTCCGGCCGTCGCTGAACACCTCCACTTCCGCAAGCGTGAGAATCCGGTTTTTGCCCGGCAGTTCGATGCGAAGGAAACGGACCGGTTTGCCTGTGACCGATGGCTTCCCGACGTGCCTGGCGGTCGGCTGAGTTTTGGCCCCGTCTTTTTCGCGATCGTTCTTCGTGGCCTTCGGATTTTGCGTATTGTGGTTCGCTGGAATGGGACTCTCGAAACCGGCGTAGGCGACTGGCTTGATGCCGCGCGCGTGACTTCCGTTTCCAAACGTATTGGGCTCGAACGGTCCCACGAAGCGGATGTTGGTGTCGGGCTTGATCGAATCCTCCAGGCCCACCGCCCAGAAGCAGCCGTTGATGATCAGCCGACGGTAGCCGTCGTTCATCAGGTCTTCCGGAGTTCCGTAGAGCGACGTGAACACACGCCCGGATTTTCCCGACGCCGTCTTGTACGTGCGGGTCCACTCCGAAGGCATCGGCGGCTTGGTTTCGTCGACGGGCGAGTCGGGCGTCATGCCGTTGAGCGGCTGTGCCATCGTGAGAATCTCGCCGTCGGTCGGTTTGCCGACGTAGGCTCCCGCCTGCACCCAGACGTCCTTCACGCCTCGCAGAATGGGATGATTCCGCTCGCTCTCGACGACCGTGATCTTCGTGCTCTGCTGATGATTGTGGCCATAGTGTCCAACCCACGTCTGGCCCAGCACCTGATGCCCAAAGCCCAGCTTGTAGTCCGGCCCCTTGAAGTTGAAGGAGTATCTGGCAAACGGCTCGTTCCCCTTCGTCCGGAACGCGTGAGTCGCCGTGCGCAAGCCGATCACCGGCCCTCCGCGTTTGAGGTACTCATCAAAGTGCCTCATCTGCTCGGATGGAAAGTCCTGAAACCGCAGAAACACCACCGCCAGGTCCGCCGTGTCCAGTGCCTCCATGCCTGGCATGTACGAGTTCCCTGGAACAATCTCTCCGGTCTCCTTGTCGACATCGAACAGCACGGTGCATTTGAAGCCATGATGCTTCGCCAGTATCCTCGCGAGCGACGGCAGAGATTCCTCCGACCGATACTCATGATCGCCCGCCAGGAACACGATGTGTTTGCCGAACCCCGCGCCGCTTGTGCCCTCGTAAACGACGCCCTCACCGTTCGCCGTCACCGCGGCCATCGCCACGAACAGGAGCGCCGCCGTTGTCATTTTCGTGCTGAGCATCCATCTATCTCTCGTCATGGGTGGTTTCCTGTTCGGTCGTTGGTAGATCACTCGCCGGGGTTAGCCGGACGACGGGCGGCCTATCGGAAGGAGAGTCGGGTGTCCGTTGCCGTCCTCATGGACATCAACCGCGCGGATCCGGAGGTCGCCCCTCCAGCGTTGAGAAGTTAGGATGCCCCTCGATCGTGCTGGGCGAGAAGCCACTATCATGCTTGATCCGGTCGGTGGTGGATTGCGTGCAATTCCGGAATGCGACCGAGATGGTGACGGTCGCGAGGCTTTGAATTTTCGGTGATGGTCACGGTCACCGCAAGTACCTCGCCCTCGGGCGTGAAGCGGGTATAGCGACAGCCATATGGGAATTGTTTTGGGTCAGGGATTATGGATCACAGGGATAAAGGGTCGGGCGCCAGATCGAGATCTGTCGGACAGGCTCTCTTCCGGCGTCCAGACCGATCCGCCCGCCCAGGTCCCTTTTTTCGACCGATCGCTGTCGTGGTCCGGGGTGCATGGTCTGTTTCCGGACCTCTTCGCCGATCGCTTGCGAGCGTTGCCAGGCTTCGTCCGTCTCGGTCGGATCGGTCGAGCATACAATCTTGAGGCTCGTCTGTTATTCTCATCCAGGACCGCGGAGGCGCGGAGCACGATTCCCAGATGCAGGAACCCGGGAAGAGTCGGTCCGGGAGGGATGGCCGAGCAAGAGGCCGGACGATGATCGACGGCGAGTACGGGTCGAGGGAATCTCCGCGGTCGTCGCTATTCTGGGCGATCTGGTCGGTCTCGGCGGCGTTTGGGACGTACTCCTGCATGTACGCCTTTCGCAAGCCGTTCACCGCCTCGACGTATCCCGGCGGGGTGGTCTGGGGCGCGAGCGAGAAGACGGTTCTGGTGACGGCCCAGATTCTCGGCTATACGCTCGCGAAGATCATTGGTATCCGCGTGGTTGCCGAGACGACGCCGGCGCGGCGGGCTGCGACGATCCTGATGCTCATCGCCGCGGCCGAGGCGGCACTGGTCTTCTTCGCGATGGCACCGTCGCCGCTGCATGTCGCCGGTCTGTTCCTCAATGGACTTGCCCTGGGCATGGTCTTCGGCCTGGTCCTGGGATTCCTGGAAGGCAGGCGGATGACCGAGGCGTTGACGGCCGGACTCTGCGCCAGTTTCATCCTGGCCGATGGCCTGATGAAATCGGTCGGGACCTGGCTGCTCCGGATCGGCGTGACCCAGCGCTGGATGCCGGCCCTTGCCGGCCTGATGTTCGTGCCCTTGCTTCTGATCAGCGTTGGGATGCTCACCCGCATTCCGCCGCCAGACGCACGCGACGTCGCGAGCCGGAGCGCGCGGGAACCCATGAATCGGCGTGAACGATCGGCGCTGTTCCGCCGGTATGCGCCGGGATTATCGGCGATCATCGGGGTCTACCTGTTGATCACGATCGCGCGAAGTCTCCGGGCCGACTTCGCGCCGGAACTCTGGAAGGCGCTCGGGACGACGGTGACCCCGGCGACCTTCGCCCGATCGGAACTGTTGGTGGCCCTTGGCGTCCTGGCCGCGACGGGTCTGACCAGTTTGATCGCGGACAATCGCCGTGCGTTCTTCACCGCACTCTCACTGGCCGGTGCGGGTGGGGCGTTGATGGTCCTGGCCCTCGTGGGGCTCGGCCGTCCCTGGTTTGGCGGATTCGACTTCATGGTTCTGATGGGCCTGGGGCTCTACTTGCCGTATGTCGCGATCCACACGACGGTCTTCGAGCGGCTGATCGCGATGACTCGGGAGCGGGGGAATCTCGGGTTCCTGATGTATCTTGCGGACGCCGTGGGCTATCTTGGCTACGCGGCGGTGATGGTGGCCGGGTCGTTTCGGCCGCAGCATGGGGACATTCTGCGGTTTTATGCCGTGGTCTCGTGGCTGATCGCCGTCCTCGGGCTGGTCAGCCTGGCGTTCGGGTGGGTTTACTTCACCAGGCGGGTTCGTGTCGGTCTGCCGTCCGGAGCGGAGTCGTGAGTCGATTCTCGCGGGCCCTCGTGTTTCAAGGCCCTGGATTGCCGATGGAGTTGAGGGAATTTCCGATCCCCGATCCCGAGGGCCCGGAGATCCTGGTGGAGGTCATCGCGTGCACGCTTTGCGGCAGCGACCTTCACACGATGAGCGGCCGGCGCCAGGAGCCGGTTCCATCGGTCCTGGGCCACGAGATCCTGGGTCGGATCGCGGCCTTCGGGCCGATGGCCCCGCGTCGGGATGCGGCCGGCCGGCCGCTGGAGCTGGGCGACCGCGTGACCTGGGCGATCGTGGCGAGTTGCGGCGAATGTTTTGCCTGTCGGCGATCACTTCCGCAGAAATGTGAACGGCGAGTGAAGTACGGCCATGAGGTCCTGGCCCCTCGTCGGGAACTCACCGGCGGTCTGGCGGAGCATTGCCTGCTGGCGCCTGGCTCGGCGATCTTCCGCGTGCCGGACCGGCTCCCGGACGAGACGGCTTGCCCCGCCAACTGCGCGACCGCCACCGTGGCCGGCGCGATTGAAGCGGCCGGCGAACTGGCCGACCGGTCCGTCCTGATCATGGGATGCGGGATGCTCGGCGTGACGGCCACCGCCTGGGCCCGCGCGCTGGGTTGCTCGAACGTGATCGCCTGCGACCTCGACGCCAATCGTCGGACCCTTGCCCGGTCGTTCGGCGCCTCGGACGTCGTCTCACCCGAGGAGCTGGCCGCCTGCGTCCTGGAGAGGACCGCGGGGCATGGCGTTGACGCCACGATCGAGCTAACGGGTTCGTCCGACGCGTTCGAGGCGATGGATCCGCTGGTCCGGCAGGGCGGCACGATCGTGCTCGTGGGGGCGACGTATCCTGCGCGGTCGGTTCTCATGAACCTTGAGCAAATCGTCCGCCGATGCCTGACGATCCGCGGTTTGCACAACTACGCTCCGCGCCATCTTCAGGCGGCGATGGAGTTTCTCGAGGGCCACCCCGAATTCCCGTTCCCGTCGCTGGTGGCGGCCTGGGAGCCGCTGGAAAGTCTTGCCGAGGCGATCCAAATCGGGAGGGCGCGGAACGGCCTGCGGCTTGGCGTGCGCGCTCGTTCGCCGCGATGACGGCGGGATCGGAACGAAAGGTCTGAGGGAGCCTGGCTCAAACGTTGCTGAGAGCCTGGCTTCCGCGGTTTTTCGCAGATCGATGATTCCACGGAAGAGCATCCAGAAGATCCGCGAACGGAAATCTCGGATTCGCGGCCCGATCGGCCGCGTGTCGGCCGGATTCGAGGGCGGTCCGGATCGTCGGGACCGCGTGGATCGCGACTCGGGCGGCCAGATGATGCGGCTGAGCCAGGTGGCGGTGCCGCGGGGCCTCCAGGAACGCCCGGCGGAAGCGAACGCGCTGGGCCCGGAAGGCGGCCGTCCGGGCCGAGGAGACCGTCAGGGGAACCTCGATGTCGCTCCCGACCAGCCCGGCGATCAGCGGGCCGCCGACCGGCGAGCCCAGGCCCATCATCGCCGGCTTGCCGGCGCGGTACGAGGCGATCTGGTGGAAGTCGGACGAGGGGAGCGAGTAGAGCGTTGGCAGGGTCTGGCTCGGGCCGTCGAGGGTTCCCTTGCCCTGGAGGATCCGGCCCTCGTCGGCGATCGCGATGATCGCGGCCCAGGCGGGCGTGCCGAGGCTCGTCCCGCCGACAATTTGCCAGGATCCGAGGCCGCTGGATGGGTCGGTCTGATAGACCGCGACGCCGGTATTCGGGTCGCCCAGGAAGGAAACGTCGGGCGTGATCCGCCGCCCGGCGCTGGAGATCGACCGCTGATAACGCGGCTCGGCGACGTACTTGCTCAAACCGCCGCCGCTGCCGGCCCAGGAGACCTCGCTGGCGTAGTTGCCGGCGGCGTCGAGGTAGAGCGTCGTTCCGCCAACGGCCAGGACGTTTGGCGAGACTGCCGGCCAGCTCGATCCCGAGGCCAGTCCGTTGTCGCCGCTGGCCGCCACGAACGTGATTCCGGTGTGGCCCGGTGGCGTTGTCAGGTTTAGCGATCCGTGATAGGTCGACTCGGGGAAACCCAGGCTCATCGAGATCACGTCCACCGTCGGCATGTTTCGCGCGGTGTTAATCGCCGACCGGATCGACGCCATGTTCTGCGAGGGCGCCTCGACCACCACGATATTCGCTCCGGGTGCGATCGCGTGCGCCCACTCGACGTCCAGCGATTCCTCCAGCGACCAGGTCGGGTCGCTGGTGCTGCCGGCCAGGTCGACCACGTTCAGCGAGGGGGCGGGCAGGTTGTAGGTCTGGTCAAACGCCTGCACGTCGGCGGCGAGGGTCGGATCGTGGTACGCCTCGATCAGGGCGATGGTTGTCCCGCTGCCGTCGGCCGCAACCGTGGCGCCCGACGGCGCCGTGAAGGTAAGACCGCTAAGCCCGTAAGCCTGCATCACCTGCGCGGGGGTTAGCCCCGACGGTAGACAGCGATCGTCCAGCCGGTCGACGACCGGCCGCAAGCGTCGGCGCATTCGCATCGATTCGGTCACCTGGCTCTTGGTGCGGATCCGGGCGTCGGACTCGGGAGTCGGATCTCATCGAGCGGCGACGGGTTCCGTTCGTCGACGCTGGAGCATCGCATCGGCGCCGCATCGGGGCGGCTCGGCTCGATTCATCAGGAAAGAGTCTACCAGGATGTCGATCTCCGGGGGAAGAGCGGATCGCCCCGGAGGGCCGGCACGTTGCGTCGGCACCACGCGCCTGGTAGGCTCCCGAGACCAAGCGTCGGCGCGCGCTCCGGGCGCGCGCCGGTATCTCAAGATTAGTCCTGAATCCCAGGGGAGGCGAGACGAACATGATCCGGATCGCGGCGCATTTGACAGCGGCGATGGTCGGGCTCTCTGCGATCGCGGGCGCCTCGGCGACCGCCGGCGAGTTGAAGGTCGGCGACAGGGCGCCCGAGTTCTCGATGAAGGGCTCCGACGGCAAGACCTACACCCTCGACCAGTTCAAGGGGAAGTCGGCCGTCGTGATCGCCTGGTTCCCCAAGGCGTTCACCGGCGGCTGCACCAAGGAGTGCAAGTCGTTCCGCGCCAATAGCGAGGCGCTCAAGCCGTTGAACGTCGCCTACTTCACCGCGAGTGTGGACACTCCCGACAAGAACAAGGCGTTCGCCGAGTCGCTCGACCTCGATTACCCGATCCTCAGCGACCCCGATAAGACCGTTGCCGAGGCCTACGGCGTCATCAACCCAACCCGAGGCATGGCCAATCGGTGGACCTTCTACATCGACAAGGAAGGCATCATCCGCGCGATTGACAAGAAGGTCAACACGGACCACGCCGGCCAGGACCTCGCCGCCAAGATCAAGGAACTGGGCCTCGAAGGCAAGTAACCGGTTGGAGGGGATTTCCAGAGGAACCACGAAAAACACGAAGGGCACGAACGAAGTCAGGCTTCAAGATTCCATCCGAAGACCTTGCGAGGTTTCAGGGCGCCGGACTCGGGCTATCCAGGGTCATCCTGGATCTGGAATCTCGAATCTGGAATCCCGAATTCCAACCTCTGGACAGGAAATCGCTAGCCTGGATCCGGTGAGGTCGCCCACCCGGTCTTCCTTTCGTGCTCTTCGTGTTTTTCGTGGTTCCTGTCTTTCCGTCTTCAGAGCGAGGAGCGGTGCCGCGCCACGACCTCGGCCCATCGGAACTTCAGCTCGCCGAGGATTCGCCAGAAGAGCTGGCTGTGCATTCGGCCAGGAACCCGGTGGCAGACCTTGGAATGAAACGTCTGCGGCTCGGTGTACTCCAGGTGGTGGGCGACCTCGTGGAGGAACGTTTCAAAGAGCTCGCGGAAGGGGCGGCGGCCGTCTCGGGTATCGTGGGTGTAGATCCGGACCAGCCGTCGCGAGCGATAATATCCACCGAGGACGTGGCGCGTCGGGCGGGTGTTGATGTCCAGCTCAAACTCGACCCGGCAGGAGTGGATCCGCTCCAACCGTTGGAGGAAGAGTGGGGCGATCATCGAGGTGGGCGGCTCGAACGGCGGCGGGCCGTCGGATGGACGCGATGGGGGCGGCACGAGGGGCGCGGGAGTCGGCGCCTGCACCCGGTGCGACGGCGGCCACAATCGGCCTGGAAGCTCGGCGGATGAAGACGGATCCATGCGTCGTCTCGACAGGTCGCCCGCTCGGGGACCTGCCGCGCGGCCCTTCCCCGATTCCTCGCACAACTTGCGCCTCACCAACTTATCAACCCGCCCGGGGCTTGACTAGAATACGACGGGACGAATCGAGAAGCCCTGAGGATCGGCCGCGTTGAACCGCCGAGAAACCACGCTCCTGCTGACCAACGACGACGGCTACGAGGCGCCAGGGATCGAGGCGCTCCGTCTCGCCGCCGAAAACCTCGGCCGGTGTCGGATGGTCGCGCCGACCGGGCCGGTCTCGGGGTGCGGCCACCGGGTCACCACCGGCGCCTCGATCGCGATCCTCGACCTCGGCGACGACCGTGTCGCCATTGACGGGACGCCGGCCGACTGCGTCCGTCTGGCGATCGACCACCTGACGCCGGGCGTCGACTGGGTCCTTTCCGGGATCAACGCTGGCGGCAACCTCGGCGCCGACGTTCATCATTCGGGAACGGTCGCCGCGGTCCGCGAGGGTGTTTTGCACGGCGTTCCGGGGATTGCGCTCTCGCACTACATCGGCGCCGGCCGGGTGATTGACTGGCCGCGTGCCTCTCGGTGGGCGGTCGAGGTGCTCCGACGATTGCTGGCGATGCCGCCGGGTCCGGGGGCGTTCTGGAACGTGAACTTCCCCCACCCCGGCCCCGAAGCGCCCGACCCGTCGATCGTCTTCTGCTCGCTGGACCCCTCACCGCTCCCGCTGACCTACCGGGTCGAGCAGGGCCGCGCGACGTACTCCGGCAACTACCACGCTCGGTCCCGACGCCCGAAGAGCGACGTCGACGTCTGCTTCGGCGGTCAGATCGCGGTGAGCCTGGTCCGCGTCTTCGACGCCGATTGAGTGGCGGGTTGATCGGGCCTCGGGGGAATGACCCGTGGCGGACGTGGATCAGGCGGTCATCCGACCAGCGAGCGGATTTCGGCCCAGAGGCCCGGCGCGACGTCGGCGGGAGCGGTTCGCAGGACGAGGGCCAGGCCCTCATCGGCCGGGATGCTGAGGACGCGGGCGATCGCAGCGGCAGCGATGCAGGGGGACCGGCTCATCCCGGCGCCGCAGCCAATGAGCGTCGGCACGCGATCGGCGACCAGCCCGGCGACGAGGTCGACCGCGGCGAGGAGCATCCAGGGCGGATTCCCCGGCCCGTCGACGATCGGAAACCGGGCGATCAGGAGGTCGCGGGCGATCGGCCCGGGCGGCTCCTGAACGGCCAGGTCGACCACCGCGACGATTCCCGCTTCGTGAATGGCGGGCAAGTTTCGGACGTCGCCGGCATGACCGATCCAGAGCGCGTGGCCGGGGACCTGTCGCATCAGGCGGGATGCTCCGAGACGTCTCTCACACCGGCAGTCCGAAGGAACGCCGGACCTCCTCGACGGATTCCTCGTGTCCTTCTTCGGCGTCCTTCAGGCCGGCCTCGATCGACTGCCGGACGTAGAGCCGATAGATCAGATCTT
>DAHZZC010000374.1 GCA_027435495.1 Planctomycetales bacterium | reverse complement strand
GGTATCACGTCGCCTTTTCTCAGAGCGACGGGACCACGTCCGTTGCCAGGAATCGAGCAAGATTCGCCCTGGCCTCGCGGGTGTTGGGGTGCTCGGGGCCGAGAATCCGGGCGGCCTCCTCGGCGGCGTGGCGATAGTAGCGTTCGGCCTCGGCGCGTTGGCCCTGGTCGCGCGAGACGTCCCCCTGGTTGGTCAGGGCGAGAATCCGGTCGGGGTGGTTCGATCCGCTGGCGCACTGGATGTCGTGGGCGAATCGGTAGGCCAGGTCGCGAGCCTCGTCGAACCGCCGGCGCTCGCGGAGGAGCCGGCTGAGCAGGTAGACTGAGCGGAGCGTCGCCGCGTGATCGGGGCGGAAGACCCGGCCGCGGTCGCCGATGTTCCGACGCAGGACGGCCTCCGCCTCGTCCAGGTTTCCGAGATGCCAGAGCGACGAGGCGAGCCGCTCATCGGCGTCGAGGGTGGCCGGGTCGTCGGGGCCCAGGATTCGTCGGCAATCGTCGAGGTTACGGCGCAGCATGGCCACGGCCTCGGCCGTCCGATCGGTCCGATCGAGGACCGTGCCGAGCCGGTTGACGGCGAGCAGCCTCACGCGGCCTCCCGGGCCATTGGCCCTCGCGTCCAGCTCGATCGCCCGCCGGAGCTGGTCCTCGGCCGGCCCGAACCGGCCGAGCGAGAGGTAGGCGCCGCCGATCGTCTCGCGGACCCTCGCCTCGACGTCGGGCTGGCCGTCGAGCCATCCGCCGAGCCGGGCCGCGGCATCGTCGAGCAGCTCGCGGACCGTCGGGTTCCGGCCGATCGGATCGAGCTCGGCGTCGGCGCGTGCGAGCAGGCGGTCGGTCAGCAGCTCGACGATGGCCTCGGCCTTCGCCCGCTCGCGGACCGCCTCGCGCCACTTCCAGGTCACGCCCGCGAGCCCGATGACGATCGAGAGAGCCGCCACCGCGGCGGCCGCTGCCATCATCTTGTTGCGGCGGCACCACATCGCCGCCCGGACAATGGCCGGCACCGGCCGCGCCCGGATCGGCTTGCCGTCGAGCCATCGTTTCAGGTCGTCGGCCAGCGCGAGGGCGCTTTCATACCGTCGCGACGGGTCCTTTTGCAGGCACTTACCGCAGATCACTTCCAGGTCGCGCGGGACCCGGGGATTGTTCCGCGAGGGAGGTTCGGGCTCCTGCGTCCGGACCAGGTCGAGCATCTCAACGAGCGTCGTCCCGATGAAGGGCGCCCGGCCGGTGAGCAGGGCATACAGGATCGTCCCCAGGCCGTAGACGTCGGTGGCTGTCGAGACAGCGCCCGGCCCTCGGCTCGTCTGCTCGGGGGCCATGTACGAGGGCGTTCCAATCAGGGTGTCGGATCGGGTCAGACCGGGATCGATGTCGATCCGCTTGGCGAGGCCGAAGTCGGTGACGTGCGGCGCCCCAACAGAGTCGACCAGGATGTTCGCCGGCTTCAAATCGCGATGCAGGACGCCGCGACGGTGGGCATGGTCGATCGCCTCGGCAACGGTCGCAACCAGCCGGGCCGAGGCGCGGAAGTCGTCGCGGTACTGGTCGAGGCGACGGTCAAGGCTTGCTCCATCCACCAGCTTCATGCTGAAGAAGGGCTGGCCGCCGCTCTGGCCGATCTCGAAAATGGGGACGATGTGCGGGTGATCGAGCCGGGCGACGGCCTCGGCCTCGTTGCGGAACCGGAGCAGCTCGGCGGCCGTCGCGAAGCCCCGCGACCGGATCAACTTGAGTGCCACCGGACGATCGAGCGCCACCTCTCGGGCCTCGTAGACAACGCCCATACCGCCCCGGCCCAGCATCCGTCGGACCTCATAACCCGCGTCGAGCAGGTTGCGGGCCTCGCCGGGCTCGAGGCGGCCGTCGGCGTTGTCATCCGGGTCGCGGTGGTCGAGCCAGGTCTCAACGTCGGGATCCGAATCGGGCCGGCTCAGGGCGCTGAAGACGGAGTCGACCACATCGGCCAGGTCCGGGAACCGATCGCGATAGGACGAGGCCTCGGGGCGCTCGCCCCGTCGTCGACGATAATCGACCTCGAGCCCCAGCAGGTCGCGAAACGCGGCGGCCCGCTCTGCCTCATCAACCCCGGCCAGGTGCGCCAGCAAATCCGGATCGCGGCCGGCGCGAAGATCCTCCTCGAACCGGTCGCAGGCCGCGTCGACCCGCAGAAACGCCGTCACCGAAACGCCCGGCTGATCGATTGTGGCGCGGTCGTTCATGGCAGAGTTCCCCGCATCGAGTACGACGGCCCGCGGCCCGTCCTCGGATCCCATCTCGGATCGCCGATCCCGCACCCTCGGATTCTGTCTCGGGCGGTCGACGTCCATCATTTTCGGGTTTGCCCCTCGTGATCATCAAGGCTGGAAGGTAGGCATTTCGACACCGGCCCGTTCCAGTCCCGACGCCCGGCCTCAGGATTGTGGAATCAGCAATATCGAAGTTTCAATATAAAATATTGTAATTAATCTTTTAATATATAAGTTAACAAGAAACAACCTCGCCTCCAATCACCTGGGTTTTCCCTCGCCCCAGATGGCCCGGATGAGCCGAAGCTTCCGGTCGACAGTCTTGGTGGAGACATCCAGGGCGCGGGCGATCTCCTGCGTTCCCCGGCCTTCGAGCCGGAGTAGCGCCACGACCCGGAGCGCAGGGTCGCCGAGGCGGTCGAAAATCTGGTGGCAATCGTCGATGAAGTGGGCGACATCCTCGGGGGACGGCTCGCGACTGAGGACCGAGGCCACGCCGTCGCGGCCATCTTGGTCGCGGGCGATCAGTGCGGACTCGCCCAGGACGTTCCCACCGCCGCGCTTCTGCCGCGTCTGGTGGCGGACGGCCTCGAGCGACTTGCGGACGGTGATGGTCGCCAGGACGCGCCAGAGGTCGTCACGGTCGTCGAGCTGGGGGAACTGGCCGCGGCCGGCACGGTCACAGAAGCTCCGGAAGGCGCTGATTGCCACGTCCTCCTCGTCGAACGCCCGCCGGCAGTGCGAGGGCAGCCGAGAGCCGGCCAGCCGGACCAGCCGGTCGAAGTACTGGTCCCAGAGCCGGCGGATTTCCGCCGCGTCACCCGCCCGGATCCCCTCGATCCAGGTCGTGATCGGGTCGTCCTGTGCCATGGTCGTCCCCCTTTTTGCGATCGCCCCGGCGGATCCGTGCCAGACCAGACCTCGCCTACCTTATCCATTGCCAAAAAAGCGAGGACCGGACAATTCCCGATCCGCCCGGATTCCTGTCCGCTTGCCGACTGTTTTGGCAATGGTTCTCGCGGAGGTGAATGCCATGCGTCCATCGAGTCGGGGTTTCACGCTGATCGAGTTGCTGGTGGCGATTGCGATCATCGCGGCGCTGATTGGGATTCTCCTGCCAGCGGTCCAGGCGGCCCGCGAGGCCGCGCGCCGGATGCAATGCTCCAATAACATGAAGCAGATCGGCCTGGCAATGCATCAGTACCATTCGACCTACGACTGCTTCCCGCCGACCGGCAGCGTCGATTTTTCGGGAAATTCCACGGGCACCGGCCGGGTCCCGCAGACGGCCTCCATCCACCTTCGGCTGACCAACTACCTCGAACAGCGCGCCGTTTACGACGCCTACAACTTCCTGGTTGGCGACGTCTTCCAGGGTGTTGCGGTCGCGGCCAACACGACGGTGATGTCCACGTCGATCCCGGGCTACCTGTGTCCGTCCGACCCGAATCCGGGCAGCACGGCCAACCTGGCCGGCGGCTACAACGTTCCGGTGACAATGGTCAACTATGCGGTCAACGGCGGCGTGAACCGATGGAACTTCGGCGGTCGGACCAACGGCACGGCCTGGTGGCTCGGCGGTCATCCCGATTATGGTACCGTGGTCCGGATCGCCAGCGTGACCGACGGCACGAGCCAGACGTCGGCGTTCGGTGAGTGGGTGAAGGGTCGATCGGGCCTGAATGCCCCCGGGCCGAATCTGGTCTACGCGATGGCCGGGTATACGAACGGCGGACCAGTCGCTGACAACCGGATCTGCCAGTCGGCCTCCTCGCCGCTCTGGGATTTCAAGGGGGAATACTGGACGCTCCAGGACTCCGGCCGCGGCGGACCGTATTATCATGTGATGACGCCCAATCAGAATGCCTGCTCGGTGAGTGCAGCGTTTGGAAATGTGGATTCGTTCATCGGGGTCAGCTCGATGCACCCGGGCGGGGCGAATGTCCTCCGGCTCGACGGCTCGGTCCGGTTCATGGGGTCGGGGATTGACCTGTCGACTTGGAACGCGATGGGGACGCGAGCGTTCGGCGAGGTGATTGGCGCTGAGGCTCTGTGAATCCGGGCCTGCGATCGGCTAGACTCGACCGTCCCGCCGGCGCGGCGGGAGCCGATGCGTCCTCTGCGACCGACCCTCCGATGCTGGAATCGAGCCCGAGAATCCCCGTCGAAATCCCCGACCGACGCGAGGGGCGCCCCTGGCAGGCTGTCCGTCGGGCGCTCCGGATCTCGCGACAGCGGCTCCGGACGATCGCCGACCGCCCCGACCGCCGGTTGCTCCGTCGCCTCCGGCGCCTCGATTTGGTCCGGGGCCGGGTCGCGATCGATCGGCTCGGCGGCGGGATCACCAACCACAACTTCGCGGTCGGCGCGCCCGACGGGAAATACATGGCCCGGCTCGGCGAGGACCTCCCGCTGCTGGGCGTCGACCGCCGGAACGAGGTCGCCTGCCACCGGGCGGCGGCCGGGCTGAACCTGGCCCCCGAGCTGGTGTATCACGAACCGGGCTTGCTGGTCTCCCGGTTCGTCGAGGGCCGGACGATGACCGCGTCGGACCTCCGCGAGCCCGACCGGCTCGCCCACGCCTCGGCGCTTCTGCGGCACCTGCACCGATCGCGCGACGAGCTGACGGGCGAGTTCCTCTCGTTCTGCCCGTTCCGGGCGTCGTTCACCTATGCGAGGACGGCGGCACGTCTCGGCGCGGCCCTCCCGGCGGGGATCGACGCGGTGCTGGAGGATGTTTTGCGACTCTCGCGACGGATCGATCCGTTCCTCCCGTCGCTCTGCCACAACGATCTGCTTCCGGCCAACTGGATCGACGATGGCCGGCGCCTCTGGCTGGTCGACTGGGAATACGCTGGGATCGGCCATCCGCTCTTCGACCTGGCGAACCTGGCGGCGACCTGCGGTCTCGAACCTGACCGCGAGGCCGAGTTGCTCGCCGCCTACCTGGGCCCGGACGCCGGCCCGATCGATCCTGTTGAGCTGGACGAGTTGCGGATCTTCCGGGCGGCCTCGCTCCTGCGCGAGGCGCTCTGGTCAGAGGTCCAGACAGTCGCCTCGGACATCGATTTCGACTATCGGCGCTACGCTGACGAGAACCATCAAGCCTATCGCGAGTATCGGGCGCGGCTGGAGATCCCGTCCTGAGCCCGCGCGGCGAGGGCGACAGGGCGTGAGACCGAGGTTACGATGGACGGCGCGGGAGCCCGGGGGCTGTCCGTCTGTCTCTTGCCGGAGGTCGGGGAGATCATGAGCCATTCCGTTCGTCGGCCGAGCGTCGGGATCGAGACGCTCTCCATCCGCGATTTCCGCGGGATCGACAAGCTGGATCTGGATTTTCGCGGGCCCGACGGGCATCCCAATTCGCTGGTCGTCCTCGCCGGCCTGAACGGATGCGGCAAGACGACCGTGCTGGAGGCCGCGTTAATCCTGGTCGGCGCCCAGGAACGGATCGCGGGCCGGCGAGGCCGTCCTGCGATCCGGCGCGGTGCTCGGGATTACGACATCCGGGCTAATATTCGGGCCCACGATGCGACCCGAATGGGATACGACGCGGCGCACCTCGACGATCCGGACCCGCATCCCGTCCCGCACAGGTACTTTCCCTCATCGCGGGCGCCTTCTTTCGTCGGCCACGTCGCTCCTTCCGTCGGGAGAACTGAGTCTCGGCCCCCAATCGAAGGGCGGAACCCTCTCCTGGAAATCAAGCAGTTACTGGTGAATGCCGCGACGATCGAGCGGTTCGGGAGTGTACCCTCTCCGTTCGTCTCGTATTCCGCGGTGATCCGCGAGATCAACAACGCCTGGCGCGAATTCTATCCGGAATCCGGGCAGAGTTTCACCGTGGAAATCGTCCCGCCCGATGAGTCGAAGATCGGTGGCTTCGACGTCTACCTGATTTCCCCGGATGCTACTCGCGTCGAGATTGATCTTTTGAGTTCGGGCCAGCTCGAGCTCTTCCTCTTCCTGAGCACCCTGGCATTGAATCAAGATCGAGAAGGAATCCTCTTCATCGACGAGCCAGAACTCCATCTCGATCCCCAATGGCACCGACCGATCCTGCGGAGCCTGATGCGGCTCCAACCCCGCGCCCAACTGATCGTGGCGACCCATTCGCCCGAGATCTACGACGCCGCAGCCTCGTACGAGCGCCATTTCCTGGTCTCCGAGGACGATCCGCGTTCGTGGTTGTGGGCCCGTAATCACGGCGTCGAGACGGGAGTCTGAATCCTGTGGCACGCGACGTCGCGAAGGCCAGCCTTTACACAGCGCCGATCAACCTCTGGGTCGAGGACGAAGTCACTCGCGCTTACCTGGATGCGGTCTGGGGCAGTACCCTCGTTCGATTCCTCATCGGCGGGGGCAACGAGGGCGTCCAGGCGATCGTCAACGACGCCGAGAAGTCCGGCTATCCCAACGTGTTTGCCGTGATCGATCGCGACTTCCGCCGGACGAACAGGGCCGGCTGGCCCGACCCTGCGAAGAAGTCCAGGAGGTTCATCCTGCCGGTCCACGAGATCGAGAATTATCTTCTCGACGCCCCCGCGCTCGCAGACTGCCGGTTGAACAGCTTGAACAAAACCGCGGACGAGATCGAGGCCATGA
>DAHZZC010000373.1 GCA_027435495.1 Planctomycetales bacterium | reverse complement strand
CCCACGTAGACGGCCCCCTCGGGGGGGCCTTCCTGATACCTCGGCCTATGGCCGAGGAGCTTCATTCACAATGACCGTCAGCAACTACGTCAAGAGGAAACCGCCCTGGTCGCCGAGGTACAGGTAGGAATGGCGAGATCTAGCAATCCCGGTTCTCGTTCTGCGGTAGAGGTGATAGAATTCAGCGAATCCAATAATCGAAAGCTCGGCCGGGCGGCGCGAAAGCGTGCCCGCGTCGCGAGGAGGACGGCCGTTGGAGCCCTCGTCAACACCCCCAAAAATCCTCATCGCCGATGACAACCCGCAAAATGTCGAGTTGTTGGAGGCCTACCTGAGTGATTTCGACTGCGAGATTCGAACGGCCCACGACGGCGAGGAGACCTTGCAGGTCGTCGCAGAATACGCGCCCGACCTCCTGCTGCTCGACGTGATGATGCCGCGGCTCTCCGGGTTCGAGGTCTGCCGGAAGCTTCGGTCGCAACCAGCCACGAAGGACCTGCTCATTCTGATGGTCACAGCGCTGAACGAGGCCGCCGACTTCGAGCGAGGGGTGCAAGCCGGGACTGACGACTTCCTCACCAAGCCGGTCAACAAGATCGAGCTACTTTGCCGGATTCGAAGTCTGCTCCGGGTCCGACACCTCAAGACCCAGCTCGACCGGACCCTGGCGTACCTCTCGGAATTCGAGACCGCTAGCCGGGCCGAGGCCCCGCAATCCTGAGCGGCTCCTGAGAGAACCGGGACCGGCTCTGAGTCTTCGAGGTGACTGTCCACGATTTCTCAAACTTCTGAACAGCCCGCTTCACCGCGAGACGAAGAGATCCTCCCACCGATGCCCGCCCCCGGTCGTATCGTTTTGAAGCCGCGCCGGGCGCGGCCGTTCTTTGCCCGACACCCCTGGGTCTTCGACTCGTCGATCGCGGCCATCGAGGGGAATCCCTCGGCCTCGTCCGATGTCGAGGTCATGAGTGCCGACGGCCGCTTCATCGCCCGCGGCCTCTACAATCCAACCAGCGCCATCCGGGTCCGCCTTTATCGATGGGATGAAGGACCGCTCGATATCGGATTCTGGGCCGAACGGCTCGACTCGGCGATCCGGCTTCGCACGGCGCTTCCGACGCTGGAATCGGGTCCAACCTCGGCTCGTCGGCTGGTCTTCAGCGAGTCCGACGGGCTCTCGGGCCTGACCGTTGACTGGTATGGTCGATGGCTGGTCGCCCGGTTCACCGGCCTGGCGCTCTTCGAGCGCCGGGGCGAGCTCCTCCCGATTCTCCGCGATCGGACGGGTGCCGAGGGGATCGTTGTCCGGACCGAAAAGGGAATCGCGGCACGCGAGGGACTGCCTCCAACAGCAGAGTCAATCGGCGAGGTGCCCGAGGGGCCCGTCGAGATCGAGGAGCACGGCATCCGATATCGGGTCGATCTCCACGCCAGCCAGAAGACGGGCTTTTATCTCGACCAGCGTGACAACCGGATCGCCGTGGCCTCGTACGCCCGAGGGCGCCGGGTGCTGGACCTCTTCTGCTTCACGGGCGGTTTTGCCCTTAACGCGATCCGGCATGGAGGAGCATCCGAAGTCCTCGCCGTGGACAGTTCGGTCCCCGCGATCGAGCGGGCCCGTGAGCACGCCGCGATCAACGCGATCGAAGGCGTGACCTTCGAGACAGGCGACGTTCTCCTGGTACTCGATCGTCTCCGATCGGAGGGTCAGAAGTTTGGCGCGATCATCTGCGACCCGCCCAAATTCGCCAAACAATCGCGCGATGTTGAGCACGCGCTGAAGGGTTACCTTCGGCTCAACCTCGCCGCCATCGACGTCCTGGAGCCGGGCGGGATACTCACGACTTGCTCGTGCTCAGGACTGGTCGGTCGCGAGCTATTTGCCGACCTGCTCGGCCAGGTCGCCGAGCAATCGAAACGCCCGATCCGAATCCTTGAGCAGCGAGGCCAGGCGCCCGATCATCCGGTCTCGGCAAGCTGCCTGGAGACCGAGTACCTGAAGTGCATGATCGTGCGTGTCGACTGATCATCAGGGGAACGCACGCGGCGGCAGCACGCGGACGATTTCGTCGATCCGATAACCGAGGCCTGGGCCGCGAACGGTCGAGAGGTCCAGCCGCCCCTGCGTGCGTTGGTACAGCCCCGGATGGACGGCCGACTCCGGGATCGAGGCGGCGGGATAGAATTGCATCCCGTTCGTCTCGACGCCCATGATCGTCCCCGCGTGCGCCGCGAGCTGGACGTGTGGGATTTGCGCGAGCATCGGGTTGGAGAGGTCCTGGACCATGATTGTCATCCCGTGCGTCTTCGCCCAGCAGAGCGAGAGAAGCGCACCGGTGAGGGTCTTGCAGGTCTTGAGCGCGACGCCCGACCACCCGAGGTCGCGACCGAGTCGGACGAACCGCCAGTCGTGGGCGCTCTCGTCCATGAAGAGCGGCTTCCGGGCCGAGACGCTGTGCACATCGATCCGGTGGGCC
>DAHZZC010000372.1 GCA_027435495.1 Planctomycetales bacterium | reverse complement strand
GCCGATTCACGCGCGACCTGATCGTAATGGGCCTTGAGTCGGGCGACGATCTCCTTGTGCTCGGCGGCGACGTTGTGTTGCTCTCCTGGGTCGTCCTTCAGGTCGAAGAGGCTCATCGCGCCGGTCGTGTCGCCTTCTCGGAGACCGGGATAGTCGGTCGGCTGCGCCTGCTCGTAAGGTGCCAGAATGGTGACGCCGTCCGGGCCCCTGGGGTCGATCCAGCGTTTGCCGGGCGGGAGGTCGCGTCGGTCGCGAGCCGGGAGGACGTGGAGCTTCCATCGTCCCTCGCGCACGGTTGCCAGGCGTCCTCCGTGTTGGCCGAAGACCACGTCATGCACCGGCCGGTCGTCGCCCGAGAACATGGGCAGGAGGTTCTTGCCGTCGATCATTCGACCTGGCGGAGTGGAGACACCTGCGGCGGCGAGAGCGGTCGTGAAGAGATCCATCGTGACGCCCAACTGCTGGCTCACCCGGCCCGCCGGGATCCGCCCCGGCCAACGAGCGATGCAGGGAACCCGGAAGCCACCCTCCCAACTCGTGCCCTTCATCCCGCGAAGGCCGCCGGTGCTGCCGCCGTACCAGGGGCCGTTGTCGCTGGTGAAGATCACCAGCGTGCGATCGTCGAGCCCCAACGCCTTGATCCGATCAAGGACCTGGCCGACGCCCCAGTCCAGCTCCGCCATCACATCGCCGTAGAGCCCCGCCCCACTCTTCTTGTAATAGCCCTCCGAACTCGCCAGCGGCTTGTGGGGCATCGCGTGGGCCAGGTAGAGGAAGAACGGCCGGTCCTTGTTTCGATCGAGGAACCGCAGGGCTCGATCGGTATAGCGATGGGTCAGAGTCGCCTGCACGACCGGGTACTCAACGACCGTCTCGCCGTCGAGAAGATGGACGGGCCGCATATCGTTACTGTAGGGGATACCCAGGTACTCATCGAACCCGCGGCGCGTGGGCAGCATCTCGGGCCGCTTGTGGCCAAGGTGCCACTTGCCGACCATCCCGGTGGCATAGCCGGCGGCCTGGAGGGCCTGGGCGAGCGTGACCTCTCCCGGCGCCAGGGCGAGGGCATCGGCCGCTGGGCCGGCATCGGGAGTCGGGTTGCCTGTGAGCCCGTGGCGGAAGGGATACCGACCCGTCAGCAGCGCCGCGCGGGTCGGAGCGCAATACGGCATCGGGGTGTTGAACTGCGTCAGCCGTACGCCCTCGGCGGCCATTCGATCCAGGTTCGGCGTTCGGAACCGGGGATGTCCGTAGCAGCCGAGTTCGCCGTAGCCGAGGTCGTCGGCCAGAATGATCACGATGTTCGGCCGCGGCGGGTCGGCCGCGCGGGCCAGACAGTCAAGCGCCCCGAGGGCCGTGACGGCGGCGAGCAGGACCAGCGTCAGGCGTGCGGATTTCATGGTTCTCCACTCCAATCCTTGTGTTTGGCCGGGGCGATCACCGCGCCGGGAGCGAACCCGGGAAGACCGGCCGGTAGGTAGGTTGTGTCCTCACGAGAAACGGGCCGAGTTGCCCTATCATGCCACGCCGATCCGCTCCCTTGCATCCCCTCGACGAACGCCGGATACTCCGGACGTGGCGGCGATCGAGCCGTCGGCTTCATCGAAGATCGGAGGCGTCTCGCATGGCTGGTGATTTCCGGAAGCGGTTGCAGGCCCAGGAAACGCTGATCGGGACGATGGTCACGCTTCCCGTGCCGTCGATTGCGGAG
The DNA here is from genome assembly GCA_027435495.1 of Planctomycetales bacterium. Taxonomy (GTDB): domain Bacteria; phylum Planctomycetota; class Planctomycetia; order Isosphaerales; family Isosphaeraceae; genus JAKAUH01. The sequence goes on along the minus strand of DAHZZC010000372.1, from coordinate 1,578 downwards.
ATCCTCGCGGAGCTAGGCTTCGACTGGCTTTTCGTCGACGGCGAGCACGGACCGCTGGAGACGCGGGAGATTCTGGCGATCCTCCAGGCCGTTGGCGATCGTCTGGCTTGCCTGGTGCGGGTGCCTGGTTCGGAGGAGGCTCCGATCAAGAAGGCCCTCGACCTGGGCGCTGAGGGAATCATCGTTCCCCAGGTGAATACGGCCGAGCAGGCGGCCCGAGTTGTCCAGTACGCGAGGTACGCGCCGGTCGGTTCGCGAGGAGTCGGATTGGCCCGCGCGCACGGATATGGTCTGCGATTTCAGGAGTATCTTGAGAAGGCCAACGAGCGGGTGACGGTGATCGTGCAGGCCGAGCACGTGCAGGCCGTGGAGAACATGGAATCGATCGTCAAGGTGGAGGGAATTGATGCGGTCCTTTTAGGCCCCTACGACCTGTCCGCGAGCCTCGGGAGGATGGGTCGGATCGATGACCCGTCGGTGATCGAGGCCATCGAACAGGTCACGCGAACCTGCCAGGCGGCCGGCATCCCGCTGGGATACTTCGGCGTCTCGGCGCAGGCGGTTCGGCCCTACATCGAGCGTGGCTATTCGCTGATCGCGGCCGGAGTCGACACGCTGATGATCGCCGGCGCCGCCAGGCATCTCCTCAAGGATCTGCGTTGAGGAGGTTCAGCGCTGGCCCACGAAGGGAACGGATCGCTCTGCCGAAGAGACCGGTACGCAAGTGCTGCGTTCGGCCCGCCATCGTCGGGGCCTGACCGCCGAGCAACGCCAGAGGTTCGCCCAACGGATCAAAGACAGGCGGAAAGCCGGCGAGACCGGAGCATGCCGTCAGACCGCCGCCGAATCGCTGATGTCGAGCGTGACGGTTCGGCCAAGGGCGTCCGCTTACCGCCAGAGCGTGGCGAGCGTCGGGTTGACGACCTTGCCGTTCTCCAGCCGGGAGAGCAACCCGACGTCGAGCCCGGATCGATCCGAGATGTCGGCGAGGGTCAAGCCCTGGCGCTGGCGCTCGCTCTTGAGCTTGGCCATCGCCGCGAAATACGAGACCAGCGCGTCGGGCGGGATCGGTCCTTCATACTCGCCGGACGCGATCAGATCGTCATGCGTCGGACGGTCGGCCTGGAAACGCTCCCGGATGGCCTGGATTCTCGCCCGTTCTTCGGGAGAACGATCAATCTTTCGGGTTTCGCCGCGGAATGCCATGACTCATCTCCGTCTCGAACCTGGCCGGGGGACCTCGTAGGCCGTCAGCGGGTAGATGGTCAGGGGGTCTTCCTCGACCAATTCCCAGAGGACAGCGATGTAACGTCCGTCGGCTGTCTCGCCGAACGAGATCGCGTTGCCGCTGGTCCGGCTGACGTCGGTCCGCATCTCGGGATCGTTCAAGGCATGAAGTACGTCGTCTTTCGTCAGATCGTGTTCGGCGATGTGGAGGACGTTGCCGGTCGGATCGTCGTCCATGTCCCGGATGACGATCGCGTCGTGCATTGGCTCGCTCCCGCCCTGGATACCCGTTTGTATTATAGGCCAAAACGGCCGATGCGTCCAGCGAAAAAGACGGGGGGCGACTCATGA
>DAHZZC010000371.1 GCA_027435495.1 Planctomycetales bacterium | reverse complement strand
GCGGTGTCGATGAAGACCAGGTCGACGGTGCCCAGCTCATCGAGCGCTGAGGGCATTTCCGACGGGTCGTTCACCACGGCAAGCGGAAGATCGATGATCTCGGCGTAGGTCCGAAGCTGCTCGACCGCCGCGATCCGATAGGTATCGACGGTGATCAGTCCAACGCGGGCACCGTGGGCCAGCTTGAAGTTGGCGGCGAGCTTGGCGACGGTCGTGGTCTTGCCGACGCCGGTCGGCCCGACCAGCGCCACGATTCGACGGACGCCGACCGCCGGCGCGATCGGAGGTGCCACGGGAATGCACTGGGCGACCGCGTCGACCAGCGCGGCTCGGATGGCCTCGCCGTCGCCGAACTGGTCGGGCTCGAGGCCCTCGGCGATGTGGCGGATCAGCCGTCGCGTGAGGACCTCGGGAACATCCGCCTCGATCAGTTGCGAGTAGACCGGGACCAGTTCGGCGGGGATATCGGGGAGCAGGTGGTCGATCCGTCCCTGCCGGCTGAGCGTCTCGACCATCGTGTGCAGCCGCGAGAGTTCGTCGCCGATCCGGGGGGTGGGCGTCGAGCCGTGTGCTGTGAAGACAGGGGCGGTCGTGCTGGCGGTCGCGGCCGGCATCCGGTCCGTGGCCGTGACGAGGACCTCGGCGCGGGCCCCGAGGCCGAACAGGCGACGACGGCGGACCTCGCGTGCGGCCAGGATCACGGCGTCGCCGCCGAGGTCCCGACGCACCCGCGAGAGGGCGTCCTTCATCGTCCTGGCGCGGTAAGTTCTCGGCTCCATTCCGGCCCTTCCTTAGGCGGACAATCCTGACCCGGCGGCGCACGCTCCCCGGGTTGTCGCGCGGGCGAGGCCCGCCGACGGCGTGAAATGCCTGTGGGCAGGGCCCACCTTACGGGTTCATCGAATCGACGAGCGAAGTGGTATAAGTGGTGATCGGATCATCTTCCTCCTCGACCACACTGCCGAGGACCTCGACGGGCGTATCACGAGGGATCTCGCGCTGGCTGAGGACGACCAGACGGGGCAGGTCGGTCCTGGTGAGATCCTTTAGCACGGCACGGGCCGCAGGCGAGGTGAGGATGACCGGCGGATACCCATTCTCGATCAGGGTCCCGACGGCGGCACCGGCCGCCTGGACGATGCTCCGGGCCGTCTCGTCGCCAAGGACCTCGGCGGGCCGGGTCTCGGCCTGACTGCCGGCAGCGGCGAGGCGGTCATCGAGGTCATCGGCCAGCGTGACGGCCCGAAGCCGGCCATCCGGGCCACGATACTTCTCGGCGATCTGCCGAGAAAGGCTCCGGCGCACCTGTTCGGTCAATTGTTCGATGTCCCTGGTCCGACCGGCATGCGAGGCGAGCGATTCGAGGATGGTCTCCAGATCGCGGATACTCACACGCTCTCGGAGCAGGCTTTGAAGGATGCGCTGCAATTCGCCGGCGCGGAGCAGGCCGGGGACAACCTCGCCGACCAGCGTCGGCGCCGTGGAGCGGACCCGTTCGAGCAGCCGCTCGACCTGCTCCCGGGTGAGAAGCTCGGCGGCGTGATCGGCGACGATCTCACCGAAGTGTCCGGCGACGACCGCGGCGGCGTCGAGGACGCGGCACCCGGCGAGCTCGGCGACCTCGCGACCCTCGGCATGGATCCAGACCGCGGGCTGGCCGGTGAGCGGGTCGACTCCGTCTCGACCGTCGGGCCGCGTGACCAGCCCGGCGGGCGGTACGGCGAGCAATCGACCGGCGTAGGCGATCCCCTGACCGACCTGCGTCCCCCGGATCTTCACCCGATAATCGTTCGGCGGCAGACCGATCGAGTCGTGGATTCGGACCTGCGGAACGATCAGCCCGAGTTCGCGGGCCACCCTCTGCCGGACCGACTTCAGCCGGCCGAGCAGGTCGCCGCCGCGTGAGGGATCGGCCAGGCCGATCAGACGGAAGCCGATCTCCAGCTCCAGCGGATCGACGTGCAACAGGTCTTCCATCCGATCCGAGGACGCCTCAGCCGGCTCGCCCTCGGGACGGGTCGAAACCATCGCGGCAAGGCGGCTTCTCGGCGTCGCCGCGGGTCGAGGATCGGCGGCGGCCGGCGCGTCGGGCTCGTCTGTCGGATCGTCCCTGCGCCCGCCCAGTACGGCCGCGCCGATGGCGAGGCCGCCGCCCAGGGCCAGCAGTGGGAGCTTGGGCAGAGGGGTCATCGCGAGCAGAGCGAGGAAGGCCGCCGCGGCCCCCAGCACGCCCGGACGCGAGAACATCTGTTCGAGGACGTCGCGGTTCAGATCGGTCGAGGACGACGACCGCGTTACAATGATGCCCGAGGCCAGCGAGATCAGAAAGGCCGGAACCTGGCTGACCAGGCCGTCGCCGATCGTCAGCTTGGTGAAGACGTTGACCGCCTCGCCGAGGCTCATCCCGTGGTTGACCACGCCAAGGATCAGGCCGCCGGTGATGTTCACCAGCAGGATGACCACGCCCGCCACGGCGTCGCCACGGACGAACTTGCCGGCCCCGTCCATCGCGCCGAAGAAGTCGGCCTGGCGGTAGACCTGGTCGCGTCGGCGGTGGGCTTCATACTGGTCGATCAGGCCGGCGTGCAGATCGGCGTCGATCGCCATCTGCCGGCCGGGCAGGCCGTCGAGCATGAACCGCGCGGCGACCTCGCTGATGCGCGTCGCTCCTCGGGTGATCACCACGAACTGGATCACGACCAGGATCGAGAACAGGATCACGCCGACCAGGACGTTATCTCGCGCCACGAATTCGCCGAACGCCTTGATCACGCCGCCGGCCGCCTCAAGCTTGTCGACGCCGCCCTGGGTGAGGACCAGGCGGGTGGTCGCGACGTTGAGGACCAGCCGCGTGAGTGTGGTCGTGAGCAGGAGCGTCGGAAAGGTGCTGAATTCGGCCGGCGATCGGACCGAGATCGTCGTGAGAAGGATCAACACGGCGACCGTCAGGTTGGCCGAGAGCAGGACGTCCAGTAGGGTCGGCGGAACCGGGACGACAAAGACGAGGATGGCCCCGATGATCGTGATCGGCAGGACCAGGCCGCGCCAGCCGCCGGGGTCGGTGCCGGGAGCGGTCGGACTCAGCATCGTCGTCGAAGTCGTGGGAGGCATCCCTTCCCTCCACGGACCCAGAAGAAGTTATCCCTGGCCGATTCGATCGTGGCCCAGGGGCTGGCGAACGTTCGGCGCACGGCACGAAAGAAGGAGCCGGAAAATGGGGCGGCCTCCATGCCAGTCCCCACCCCGGTGCGACGCCCAGAAGGCGACGCTCTTTTTCAGAAATCGGGAAGAATCCCGGTTTTGTGGCTTCGTCATCGGTCTTCGGAGGCGAAGGGTGATGGCTGCGACGTGCGGGGGGACGATACCTCTGATTTGGGCGAGTGTCCAGAGGAATCACCCTGATCGATCGGCGGCTATCAGCGGCGTCATCGTGGCCGGCAAGAGGGACGATACCCCCTGAACCCGACCCTACCCGATGGATGACCCCGCCCGACCACGTCGTATGGGAGAGAAGATGCGCTTATTCAGTCGTTGATGTGGAACGTGAAGTCGCCGTAACGCTCACGCTCGCCGCCGGCATCTTCCCAGCCATAGGCGTAGCTGCCGATATGCCTCAACCGGATGGACGTGTCGGCCATGATGCGGAAGCCGCAGGCGCGGGCGCGGTGGCAGAAGGCATAGTCCTCGGCCAGATACCACTGGCCTCGCCCGTCGGGGATGACCGTCGGCTGGAAG
>DAHZZC010000370.1 GCA_027435495.1 Planctomycetales bacterium | reverse complement strand
CCATGATGGCGAAGAACCGAGAGCAGCGGTATCAGACACCCGATGACCTGATCCTCGATCTCAAGTGCCTGATGCGCGATGAGAGCCCGATGATCGCCGGCCAGAAGCCCGAGTCGCTCGAGGCCCTCGCCGAGGGAGATTCAGACGACGCCGGTTATGCCGCCCCACGGGGACGCGCTGCCACCGAAGACGAGATGGTCGAGATGGCTTCTTACGTAAACAATCGCAATCTCATCATCGCGACGATGGCGACGATCCTGGCCGTCTCGCTGGTCACAAACGTACTATTCGTAGTGGCACATTAGACAACCATCTCAAAACCGGATAGCAGCTCGCAACCAATCTTCACCTGGGCCCACCGCGAATCCCGTCCTTGACCCCTGATTCGATTATTGTTGAACTGGAACGAGTTCAGGCAGGGTCTCGACGTTCCGGGAGATGCGTCCCAATGAAGCGATCTCGGGGATGGGCGGAGCGGATGCTAGCGATGCCGGCCGCTTTGGCGATGGCATCGGCGCTCCTCCCGACCTTCGCAGCCGAGCCCGGGCGGTCGTTCCCGGCCGATCAGGTCCGGTTCTTCGAGGAAAAGGTCCGGCCGATCCTCGAGTCGCGATGTTTGAAGTGTCACGGAGGCGGTGGAAAGGTCAAGGGCGGTTTCCGTGTGGATAGCCGCGAGGCCTTCGTCAAGGGGGGCGACCTCGGACCCGCCATCGACGCCGATCGTCCCGACGACAGCCTCGTTCTCCAGGCGATCCGCCACGCGGATTTGGAAATGCCCCCGGCCGGCAAGCTGCCGGCTGGCGAGCAGGAGATCCTCTCGAGATGGGTCCGCCAGGGCCTTCCCTGGGGAACGCATTCTGCCCCAGCCATCGCTGTATCGCCCAATCCCGAGAGTCCGACCTCGCCCAGCTCGATCGCCAAAGCCCGCGAAGAATGGTCGTATCGGCCCATCGTGCGCCCGGATGTGCCAGAGGTGAAGCATCCCGGATGGGCCCGCAACCCGATCGATGCCTTCGTCCAGTTTAGGCTCGAAAAAGTAGGACTCGCACCGGCTCCCGAGGCCGACCGGATCGCCCTGATCCGTCGACTCACCTTCGACCTGATCGGCCTTCCGCCGACGCCCGAAGAGGTGAACGCGTTTGTCGCTGATCGCTCGCCCGACGCCTACGACCGACTGGTCGATCGCCTGATCAACAGCCCCCACCACGGCGAGCGATGGGGGCGGCACTGGCTCGACCTCGTTCGATACGGCGAGACCAACGGCTACGAGCGCGACAACGCCAAGCCGATCGCCTGGCGCTACCGCGATTGCGTCATCGACGCCTTCAATCGCGACAAGCCCTACGATCAATTTGTCCGAGAACAGATCGCTGGCGACGAGATTGACCCAACCTCAGCCGAGGCGATGACCGCGACCGGCTACTACCGGCTCGGCATCTGGGACGATGAGCCCGCCGATCGAGCGCTAGCCCGGTACGACGCCCTGGATGGCGTCGTCTCGACGACTGGCCAGGTTTTCCTCGGAATGACGATCAACTGCGCCCGCTGCCACGACCACAAGGTGGACCCGGTCCCGCAGACTGATTACTACCGCCTGGTCGCCTTTTTCAAGGACCTGAGCGATTCTGACGGCAAGGACATTCGCAAGGTCGAGACGGCCAGTGGACCCGTCGAGGTGATGGGCATCAGCGAGCATAGGCGCGGGCCGGCACACGTCCTCCTTCGCGGGAATCCCTCGATCCTCGGGCCAGAGGTCACGCCCGGGGTGCCCGGAGTGGTCGACGCGGGAGCCTCAACGTTCGCCGACGCCCGGGGCAAGCGTCGGGCACTGGCCGACTGGATCGTCGATCCGAGGAACCCGAGGACGGCGCGTGTGCTGGCGAACCGCCTCTGGCAGTATCACTTCGGCCGCGGGATCGTACCGACGCCCAACGACTTCGGCAAGTTAGGCGAGACAGCAACGCATACCGAACTGCTCGACTGGCTGGCCACCGAACTGGCCGCGGGCGGCTGGCAGATCAAGCGAATGCAACGGATGATCGTGATGTCGAGCGCTTATCGGATGTCGTCGCGGCCAAGCGAGGCCGGTCGGTCGGTCGATCCCTCGAACCAATGGTTTTGGCGGTTCCCGATGCGTCGACTCTCGGCGGAAGAGGTACGCGACGCGATCCTTGCGGTCAGCGGCTCCCTGCGGACCAAAGCTGGCGGACCAGGCATTCGGCCGCCAATCCCAGCGGAGGTGCTAGCGGGCCAGTCGGTCCCCGGTCGCGGTTGGGATGTCTCGCCTCCCGAGGAGGCCACGCGGCGAAGCGTGTACGTCCACGTGAAGCGGTCGCTGCTGGTCCCGATCCTCGCGACCCACGACGCTGCCGACACCGACGCGAGTTGCCCGGTCCGCTACACGACGACTGTTCCGACCCAGGCCCTTGGACTGCTCAACGGCGAGTTTGCCAACGAGCAGGCGGACCACCTGGCCGACCGCCTGAGACACGAGGCGCCCGGTGACGTAGCCGAGCAGATTCGGCTGGCCATCCGGCTGACGACCTCGCGCGATCCCTCCCCCAAGGAGCTGGGCCGCGACCTCGAATTTGTGCGCAACCTTCG